>CAYJQV010000054.1:0-8339 GCA_964372395.1 uncultured Planctomycetia bacterium
TGTTTCGCTCGCCGGGCGCGCCAGACCAGCATGGCAATGACCCCTAAGATCGCCAGCGGCATGCCTGCGATGAGAAAAATAGACCAATAGAATCCGCGGATGAGTCCTTCATTCCCACCCGAAGCGAGGGCCTGCCGGCACAAAGCGCACAAGGCAAACATCCTACATCCTCAGCACCAGATGAAACACGATGTCCGGGAATAGGGCCAGGACAAAGACAATCCCCATTGCTACCGGAACCCCAGGCAACAGCCAGACCCATCGCCGGTCAAATTTCAGATGCATGAAGTAAAGCGCAATCAGCAACGCTTTGGCCAGTGCCGTTGCAATCAGGATCGTCACAATCGCCCCCTGCGGCCATCCGGCCAACACGACGCCGATTTCCAGGAGGGTCAACCCGATCAGCCAGCCGTAGATGGCGACGTAGGTGAAAGCCGTGGGATGCGTGGATGCCTTCATGTCAGACCAGGCACAGGATCGCAAACAGGATGACCCAGACGATGTCGATGAAATGCCAGTACAGCCCGCTGTACTCGACGCGCCCGACCGTCGTCTGTGAAAGCGCCGGGCTTCCAGCCGCTTTGAAGAGAACTAAAATCACGATCACCCCGGAGAAGACATGCAGCGCATGAAACCCGGTCAACAGGTAATAGCAGGAGCCGAAAAGGCTGGAGGAGATGGCAAATCCCCGGTGCCACATGTGAAGGTAGTCATAACCTTTTATCCCTAAGAAAGTTAAGCCCAGCAAAGCTGTGGCCAGGAGGAAACGTTTTAAGCTCACCCGCTGTCCCTGTTGAGCGGCGTTTAAGGCCAGCGCCATGGTCAGACTGGAAGTGATCAGGACCAGGGTGTTGACGGCCAGCAACCCGGTGTTGAGCGTTTCCCCTGGGATGGGCCAGCCGGCACTGCCCAGTCTCAGCACGATGTAACTGCCGATGAGCCCCGTGAAGAACATAATCTCCGACACGAGAAACACCCACATCCCCAATTTGCCAGCGGGTATCCCGGTGGGTGTCTCGATGGATTGGATGGCAGCGCGTTCCATTGTCAGCTCTTGCCCAACGTCGCGGCGCGAAAATCAGTCTGTGCCAACCAGTCCTGGCCTGAAGAACCGGGCAGGCCGTACTCGTGCGGACCACAATACACGGTGGGAAGTGTCTCGTAATTGTGCCACGGCGGAGGCGATGAGACAGTCCATGCCAGGCTGCCGGCCTCCCAGGGATTGGCTGGGGCTGGTTTCCCCTTCCTCAACGAGCGAAAGAAATTGTGGAAAAATAGGAGTTGTGATGCAACCATCCCGAGAACCGCCCACCCCAGAAAAACGTTGAGCGGCTGGATGGGTTTAAGGAACTCGTACGCCGTCGCATCGGCAATCCGACGCAGGTGGCCGTGCAGGCCGACGAACATCATCACGGAAAAAACCATATTCAGCGACACGAAGCTCAACCAAAAATGCCACCGCCCGATCCGTTCGTTCATCTGCCGGCCGAACATCTTGGGAAACCAGGTGTAGATGAACGCGAACGCCCCAAAGAGGACGCTGGCCGCCAGGGTGTAGTGGAAGTGTCCGACCACGAAATAGGTGTCGTGGACATACACATCGAAGGTCTGCAGCGCAAGGAACAAGCCGGTCAATCCGCCCAGGGCGAAGACGAAGACGACCCCCAGGGCGAAGAGCATCGGCACCGTCAGGCGGATGGACCCTCCCCAGAGGGTGGCCAGCCAGTTAAAGAAGAATATCGCGGTGGGTACGCTGATGGTAATCGTCAAAAACATGAATGCCTTGCCGACCAAGGGATTCATCCCGCTGGTGAACATGTGGTGTCCCCAGACGATCCCGCTTAAAATTGTGATCGTCAGCATGGAGAGGACGGTGGCCTTGTACCCGAAGGCCGGCTTTCTTGAAAAAACGGACAGAAGATCCCCCACCAGCCCCCAGACCGGAAAGATCAGGATGTAAACCTCCGGATGGCCAAAACCCCAGAAGAGGTGCTGGTAGAGCAACACCTGGCCACCCTCGCGCGGGGCCAGAGGTCCCGCCACAAAGAAGGCGGTGCCCAGGCGGCGATCGCAAAGAACCATGAATAATGCCGCAGCAACAATGGGAAGCCAGAAGGTGTTGAGGATCGCGCTGAAGAAGAGCCCCCATTGGGTCAAGGGCAGGCGCCTCAAGGTCAACCCCGGTGCCCGCATCTGGATGATCGTCGTGATGTAGTTGATCCCACCCATCAGGATGGAGACCGCGTCCAGGGCAAGACCAAGGATAAACAGATCCTGCCCCAAACCGGGGGAGACCTCCGTGCTGGAGGAAAGCGGGGCATAGATCGTCCAGCCGGAGCCTGCAGCCCCTCCGGGCACAAAGAAGGAGACGATCATCAGGATGCTTCCCAGGAACAGAAGCCAGTAAGAAAGCATGTTGAGCTGTGGAAACGCCATGTCCCTGGCGCCCACTTCCAATGGGATGGTGTAATTCCCCAGTGCCCCCAGCAGAATCGGTGTGATGGCAAAGAAGACCATGATCCCGCCATGCATGGTGAAGAGCATCGGGTAGGCCTCCGGGGTCACCGCACTCCCCGACTCTGGAAATAGAAATTTCCCGATCAAGGGGATCGGCTGCCAGGGGTAGGCCATCTGCCAGCGAATCAGTAGCGCCATGACGCCCCCGAAGGCAAGCCAGAAGATCCCGGTAAAAAGATACTGGAGGGCGATCACCTTGTGGTTGGTGGAGAAGATGTACCGTCGCCAGAACGAGTGCGGTTGCTCACTGCTCATCGTCTGCTCTCCCAATCCCAGCCCCAGCTTAAATCAGGCGGACCTTCCTTGGCCTGGGCTTTCAGCCAGGTCTCGAACTCCTCTTTGGGCTCCACCGTCAAAAATCCCCGCATCCGGTAATGCCCGAATCCGCAGTGCTCGGCGCAAGCGATGTCGTAGGTACCGGGTTTTGTCGCCTGAAAGTAAAGCGAGGTGACCAACCCAGGGACGGCATCCATCTTGATCCGGAAATTCGGCAGGAAGAAGCTGTGGATGACATCCTTGGAGGAAAGCTGCACCACCCCCGGCTGGCCCACCGGAATGTAAAGCTGATTGATCGTGGTCACGTCATCGGCCGTCCGGAAGACCCCATCCGCTCCGGCGTAACGGATGTTCCAGGCAAACTGTTCCGGCATGATCTCTACGTGAAGCGCTTGAGCCGAACCCGGTGGGCTTCCCCAGGCCTTCTCCCAGGCCAGGTGGTCGTGGAACGCCAGGTTCAGATCAATGGCAAAGAAAATGAGAACCGCAAAACCTATCGTGAGCCACCGAGCTAAGGGCGAGTCCCCGTGGGTATAGCTGGCCTGGTGGCCAGGCCGCTCACGGTAGCGGAGAAGGCACCAGACAAGAATGCCCGCCACCAAAAGAAACGCTGCACCCGTCAAGCTCAGGGCAATAAAAAAAAGCCGATCCACCCAGAAACCGGTCGTTGAAACGTCGGGCGGAAACCATGAGGTAAGCATCCTCTATTTTTACCGCAGGCGGGAAGATCTCTCTATGACTCAGATCATAAAACGAAAGTTTTTATGCGAACACAGGGGCCTTGCTCTCATAACCCTAAAGGCGGTTTCTCCGACACAACTCAACCGAATGGTATACTGGTTACGACAGCGGGGTCTTGCTGGAGGGCGGTTTCTGATAGCATCCTGATAGCAGATCAAGCACCAACAGGGAATAACAGGAACCAACAAGAAGCAACACCGCACAAGTCTACTTTTAGGGGGGATGCTTGGTTCGGGACCAAGAGGTCGGGAGTTCAAATCTCCCCGCCCCGATGACTTGTTTGAACCGGAAGGGGGCAGACCGGCGTGCGGAAGGTGGGTAGCTTCTTCCCCCCGACCGTCCCCCGTCTCTTTGAAGAGGGTGGAATCGGCAGGGAAGCTGGGTTCCCTACCGAGGAGCGAGGCGCGAGCCGAGCGACGTTCAATTCTCCCCGCCCCGACCATATTTTGCAAGGGGTTACAACATCAGCCGGAGGCCACCAATCCGGCCGTGCTAACCCTGAAAACCTCAACCCAATTCCGGTCTAGTTTTTTGGGGGGGCAGGTCAGCGGTTCTGCCATTGGTTGGCCCCTCTTCTGTTATAGTAGAGTGGTTACGAGGGACACAAAGATATGTTGAAGACGATAGACAAGACGACAGTCAAAGTGCTGATGGGCGAGCTCAAGACAGGGCTTCAGGCGATCTGCGGAGATCGCCTGAAGGGGATCTATTTGTACGGCTCCTACGCCCGGGGTGAAGCGGATCCTGAGTCGGACCTCGATGTGCTGGTGGTGTTGGACCGGATCGGCAGCTACTCCGACGAGGTAGACCGGACCAGCCGATTAGGAGCCCAGCTATCATTGAAATACTGTGTCAGTATCAGTAAGGTATACAAGAGAGAGCAAGACTGGCTGAAACGCGAGAGCCCTTTCTTGGCGAATGTCCGAGAGGAAGCGATCGCTGCGTGAAGGAGCTCACGAAACAGTTTTTTGAAAAAGCCGAAGAAGCCATTGTCGCCGCCCAGCAGCTTTTGGCTGATGACCATGTTGAGTTCTCCGCGGGACGGGCTTACTACGCCATGTTCTACGTCGCAGAGGCCCTCTTGAATGAAAGGCCTACGATTTCGGAAGCACGGCGGCGTTCACGGCGCTTTTGGGGAACACTTTTCCAAACCCGGCGTGCTTGACCCGAAATATCATCAATGGCTTCTCGCGGCTTTCGAGGAACGGATCACCGCGGATTATGAAGTAGGGGAGTCCATCGAGACCAGCAAAGCCGAAACCATGATTCAGCAGGCCCGCGAATTTCTCCAGACCGCTCAGCAATACCTCACCCCATAGCGTTGAGATCCCCCAGATCAACCCGTAGAGCCGGTTGCCGATTCGGTTGTCCATTAGGTTGTCGAATAATTGTCGAGAGGGCGTTACGCATCCTTCCGTGCTAACGCGGTGCTAACAGAATAGGCCAAACCGGCCTCCACGAACGGCAACCATCAGTAAAACAAAGGGTGCCAGGTCTATAGACCTGGCACCCTTCTCGCTGTCTAACTCCCACCAACAGCAACGGATAGCCAACACTGTGAAACAAGGTTACAATAGTCGGCGTGTGGCGGCAGCTCGACGGACCTGGTTCGGAACCAAGAGGTCGGCGGTTCGAATCCGCCCGCCCCGATGACTCTTCCGTTCGCCCGTTGACAGCCGACTGAGGGTGGGCTATCGTACGATCATGCCTCGATTCATCCCGTTGGTATGGCTGGCGGCGTTCCTTTTTCTGACCGCCGGCTGCCAGGCGGGAAGGGGCGCGGGTCCATCGAGGGAGCCGGTCGCGGACGAAACCCTGGGAACCCCTCAGCCGCCCAAGTCCCCTTCTCCTGAGCCGGTAAAGCCCAGACCGGAATTCCAGCAGGAATCGCCGAGGAGCCAGTAGCAGGCGGCAGGCATCGTTTGAGAATGAGAAGAGCCGCTGCAGGCATGGCCGTCGCAATCTGGATTTCCGCGGCGGCTGTTACCTGCCAGGCCCAGGAGTCGGACACCATCCCGCTGGAAGAGTTTCAATCCAGCCGTTTCGCCCAGCTCTTCCAGGAGGGCCGCTACGAAGAGGCGCTGGAGGCGCTGGATTCCCTCCGGGAGCGGTACCCCGTGGATCCTCTGCTCCTGCGTTACCGGGGCATCGCGCTGGATCGGTTGGGTCGGTCCGAGGAAGCGATCGCCCAGTTTGAGGATCTGCTCCGCCGGAATCCAAACCATGTGCCGACCCGCTATTTTCTTGGATTGGCGCTCGCCCACCAGGGGAAGGCCGATCCGGCCAAGCGGGAGTTGGAGTGGGTTCAGAGGGAGAGTCCGCTGCCCACCTACCGGGAATGGGCGAAGGCCGCGCTGGACCAGCTCCAGACAGGGGCCGCCGTTCCGATTCGGCCCCAGCGCTGGTCCCTGCGCGGATCGGCGGGATGGGAATGGGACTCCAACGTTCTCCTCAAGCCGGACGACAAGAACCTGGCCTTGGTCGGCGATCGAAACGCCGACCGATTCTCCGCGAACCTCCAGATCGGGTACCGGGCGGTCGCGGAGCGGGACAGGCTGTTGGACCTGCTGTACACCACCCGGAGCAGCTTCCATGACGATGGGCTGGATGATTTCAACTTCAACTCCGAGGAGATCGGCGTGGCGGGTCAGAGGGCGGGGCGGTTCTTTGGCCAGCCGGTCTGGTGGGGCGGCCGTTACGACTCCGCCGTGGGATTCCTGAAGGAGGATCTTTTCTCCTGGACGAACCGGGCGACCCTCTCGGCCGACACGCGCCTGACTCCCCGGACGCGGACCGTTCTCTCCCATCAGATCTCCTGGACCGACTTCGGGCCGGACGGCTCCAACCCGCCCCAGACCTCCCGAGACGGGCTCTACCAGGAGCTCGGGCTGACGCATACTCTTTACTCGGCGGATTTCCGCAGACACCTCTTCATCACCCAGTCGTACAGCGACGCGCGGGTGAGGGGCGGAAACTTCGAGCGGCGGGGAGCAGGCAGCCGCCTGGGCTTCCATATCCCGCTGACCGCCCGGCTGACGGCGGATGCCTCGGTCGGGTTCCAGTGGAACCGCTATCCGCGGTTTTCTTCCCTCTCCAGCTTGGATTTGGCCCGGCGGCGGGACACCGACTGGGATTTCTATGCGGCCTTGAGCCGCCCGGTGAGCCCCCGGATCCTCGGCCGGTTCTTCTACCGGTTCGTCACGGCCCGGAACCGGAACGACTTCTTCGAATACGACCGCCACCTGGCCGGTGTGGAGGTGATTTTTTGATCCGTAAGGGTTTTTGCGTGTATACTTTTGTCAAAGGGTACTTTTAGCTGAAATGGGCAAGCCCCCCACCCATCCCTCTCGGGCATCGCTCCCGGGCGTCGCCCTTCTCGCTGGCGCTTTAGCGGTTCTCTGTCCTGCCTCCAGCCTCCAGGCCGATCCTCCGCCCGGCGTCGGCTCCGAGCTCGATGACGAAATCGGCTCTGGCCCTGGCGGAACCTCTGCATCCGGCACCCCGCCCCCCGGTGGCAAAACCGGCCCCGCCTTCAGGGACCCCGAGATTTCCACCGGATTCGCCGACATGGAGCTTATAGGTGAGTCCTCCATCCTTGGCCTGATCCGGTTCAAGATTCCCCCTACGGAGGGAGCTCCTCCTTCGGGTCCGGCGGCGGGCAGCCCGCAGGAGAAGGCCGGCAAGGTTGCCGATGGGTACATGGAGCAGAAGGGTGTGGACCCCAGCTCGGCCGCTGGGCAGGTCGTCAAGCCGTACGTAGTCGGCACGACAATAACCGACAACTCCTTTCGCTACTCGTACGACCCCGCCGGGCGGACGATCCGGGTGGTGGACCCGGCTGGCAACTCTTCCTATCGGTATCAGTACGACGCCCGGGATAACCGTACCCGCGTTGTTGACGATTCCGGCGGCACCACCCGCTACGAGTACGACACAGCCGGCCGGCTGATCCGCTCCACGGATCCCGTCGGCAACACGACCACCTTCCGGTACGAGCCGAATCCGCAGGGCACTCGCCTCTTCGCCACCGATCCGGCAGGGCAGACGACCCGGTTCCAGTATGACGTGGCCGGCCGCGTCACCCGCGTGACAGACCCCGCGGGCCAAACCACCCGCTTCCAGTACGACGCCCGGGACAACCGGGTTTCCGTCACCGATCCGGCCGGCAATACCACCCGGTACGACTATGACGCCGCAGGGCGAGTCACCCATCGCAGCTACTTGGACGACGACGGAAAACCCTCCGCAACCGTGAGCTTCGATCCCAGCAGCGGACGCATCGAGACGATCAGCCGGTTCGACCTCAGCCCCGACGGGAAACCCCTTTCGTCGACCCAAATCGAGTACGACGCGCAGGGTGGCTCCAGTCGCACCACCACCGATCCAGCGGGCAACACCACCCGGTTCGACTACGACGCCAATGGGAAACCCCTTCGGTCGACCCAGTACGGCCCCGACGGGAAACCCCTTTCGTCGACCCAAATCGAGTACGACGCGCAGGGCGGCTCCAGTCGCACCACCACCGATCCAGCGGGCAACACCACCCGGTACGACTACGACGCCGCAGGGCGAGTCACCCATCGCAGCTACTTGGACGACGACGGAAAGCCCTCCGCAACCGTGAGCTTCGATCCCACCGGCGGGCCCACCGACACGATCAGCCTTTTCGACCTCGACCGGACGACCCAAACCATCCCGCAGCCTCCCTCAGGCCCGGGTGCAGCTGGGGACGCTGGCAAGGCCATTGACGAGGCCATGGAGATCCTCTACGGCGGGCTCGTCCCCCTGCCGACCCCGGATTCGCC
>CAYJQV010000054.1:8439-9808 GCA_964372395.1 uncultured Planctomycetia bacterium
CGTCCCCGACCCCCCAAGAAGCGATTGATCAGGCCATGGAGATCCTCTACGGCGGGCTCGTCCCCCTGCCGACCCCGGATTCGCCCGGCGGGGAACCCCCCACAACCACCCCAGAGGATCTGAAAAGGGCCGCCGACCAGGCGGCCGCGCAGGGCAACCAGCAGCTGGCCGATTTCCTCCGGCAGACCGCCGAAACCATGGAGACCATCTCCCGGCAGACCGCGGACACCGGCCCCTCCTCCTCTGGGGGAGCCTCATCCACCACCCCGTCCCCGACCCCCCAAGAAGCGATTGATCAGGCCATGGAGATCCTCTACGGCGGCATGCGGCCGTTGCCATCCAGTTCCGACTCTCAGCCAGGAGGAACCGATCTGCCGCCAACCGGGGGGCTGGTCGGCCCGCCATTTGGCCCTTCACCGTTGGACGAAGTGATCCAACAGCTTCAGAATCCGCCTCCTTCGATGGAAGAACTCCAGGAGGCGATCGACGCGCTCCAGCAGGGTGGATCTGGAAGCCCAGAGGATGCGATTGACCAGGCAATGGAGGTTCTGTACGGGGGGCTGAGGGTGCTTCCCACAGGCGGCGATACGGGCACGATCCCGGCTCCGCCTTCTGGACCGCAGCAGGGGGGAGATGCCAACCCTCCGCCGGTGGATGAAGGGGAGATGAGCTCGCGGCTGGAGCAGGTGATCCAGCAGCTGCAGAATCCCCCTTCGCCCGAGGATCAGCAGAAGGCCATTGACGAAGGGATGGAGATCCTCTACGGCGGGCTGATCCCGCTGCCCACACCCGGTCAGGGCGCGTTCACCCCAGGGCCGGACGTCCACTTCCAGCCGACCGGACCGCTTCCCCCCACCGGCCACGAGCCGGCGCACCTCCAGCAAAGGCCAGCCGGACCGCGGGAGATTCAGACTGAAATCATCCAAATGGATCTGACCGGCTCCTCCCCCCAGATCGGCCCAGTTCGAGTCCAGACCTCTGGCCCCACCCCCACCCAGAACTTCACCCACCGGAGTGCGGACCTGGTGAACGTTCCAGCGCCGGCGGGTTGGCCGATGCCTTTCGATGTCCCGGTGGGCGGAGCAGGAGGGAAGGGAGGCGCGGGTGATGACGGCGGCGAAGGGGCTGACGAAGGCGGAGAAGGGGGCCAAGAAGGTGACGACGAGCTCCCGGGCCCCCGAGCCGACCTGCACATGCAACACCTCTTCTGGCACGGGGTGAATTCGGATCTTGATCTTGAGCCTTCGCTTCCTCCTTATGTCCCTCCTCCGGCGGAAGCTCAGGGCGGAGCGGGAATGGATGGAGGCGACGGGGCTGACGAAGGCGGAGGTGCGGCTGAAGAACCGCTGCTGTGGAGTGAACCGTATTA
>CAYJQV010000055.1:0-9723 GCA_964372395.1 uncultured Planctomycetia bacterium
CGTGAAGTACGCATCCAACGGCGCCGATACGGTGGTGTTCGCCTCTCGAAACCAGTCCGGGGCGTTCATGGGATTGAACGATGGACGACCCCCGACGGGGGGCTGACGCGGGAGTCCGAGATGGTCACCTCCGGCTCCAGCCAGAACAACGTTCGCCCGGTCGTACCCCGTGGAAACAAGGCGAGGGGGCTGGAGGTCATCTGGATGTCCGGCGATTACGTTCATTGGACGAATTACCGCACGGCGCTGAAGATGAGGAGGGCCTCGCCCGGATGAAACTGGGAGCGGCCTTCATCGCCTTCAGCGGGCTTGAGCTGCTCAAACCGGCCATCCGCAGCATCCGCCCCTTTGCGGATCTTCTCATCGTCGTCTATTCGGAAGTCTCTGCCCGGGGATTCCCCGCCGCGCCGTATCTCAAGAGACTTCTCGATGACCTGGTCCGCGAAGGATGGGTGGACGGCCTGCACGGTTATGAGCCGGCCCCGCCCGCCACCTCCCCGCAGGAGATCGTCAGGCACGTGCGCTCCAAGAGGGAGCTGGCCCGGCGCGTGTTGGAAGGGGCGGGCTGCACGCACGTGACGATCCGTGACTGCGACGAATTCTATCCCCCCCGGCGTATGCGCCTTGCGCTGCGGATCGCCAGCCGGTATGACATCGCCCTCTCCTATTCCGTTGACTACACCGCCTCCGCCCTGTACCGATCCCGCCGCATCCGGACGCACGACTGCGTTCCATTCATCCAGCGGGTGGAGTTCCCCTTCGGCCCCGCGGAGATGGGCTTTCGCGTTTCCCCGGACCGAACCGTTGCAGGGACAAGGCGCCGTCTCCTGTTTCCTTCATGCCTTCTTCTGATGCACCACATGACCCGGGTCCGGCTCAACGAGGAAGAGCTGCGGCGCAAGTATGAGAACCATTCCTGGTATCCGCGCACCGACGTCATCGCCCGGTGGATGACCGAAGCCCGGCAGCCTGATCTGCGGCGATACCGCGTCCTGAGACGGGACACGTTCGGCATACACGGCTATTGGGATTCCGAATTCCGGACTTACCTCGAATGACTGCGGCGCGCCTGAAGGCCCATTTTCGCATTCACGGACTTCGGCTTGAGATCCGGTCGGACCACCGGGCCCTCCTCAACGCCATGGAAGCGGACCTGCGCCCGTTCCGGGTGAACGGCAGGGCTCCCGCCCGGGGCGGCGTGCGGATCCGGCTGGCCGCCCTCCCCGGCCCGCTGGAAGCGAACCACTACCCCAGGCCGTTCGCGGAGTACCGGGTGATCGGCCAGCGGCGCCGCCTTCCCGGCGGCGCGACCGTCGAGCAATTCGCCCCCTGTGCCGTCACCGTCGTGAGCTCCCTTCACAGCCGGACGATCCGAGCAGCGGTCCTTCCCGAATGGGCCCGGGCGGCCGACCCGGCCTACCACTACTGCTTTACCCAGCCGGTGGGTCCCTGGCTGAAGCGGCGGGGCCTGTTCTTCCTTCACGCCGGCTGCGTGGCGCGGGGCCCGGAAGGAATCCTCTTTGTCGGGCCGAGCAGCGCCGGGAAAAGCGTCCTCTCCCTCTGCGCCGTCCGGGCCGGCTTCAAGCTCCTCAGCGACGAGCAGCCGCTGCTGCGCCTGCAGGCAGGCCGGGTGGAGGCCCTCCCGTTCCCCCGCAGGATCCGGCTCGACCCGCCGGCGGCCAGGCTCTTCCCCGAGCTGCGGGAGCTGCGGCAGTCCCGCAAGGCCGCGCGCCTCGTCTTCCCGATCGAGAGGTTCTGGCCGGGGTCCATCGGCTCCCCCTGCCGGCCCCGCATCCTGCTCTTTCCGGAGTTCCAGAACCACGGCCGGCTGCGGCTCTCACCCCTGTCCCCCACACGCGCGCTTTCCCGCCTGCTCCAGGACGACCACTTCATCTGGTACAAGGGAGGCCCCTGGACCAAGGTGTCCCACGGGCACTTCGCCCTGTTTGGCCGTCTGGTCCGCCAGGCGAAGGCATTCCATCTGAAGTACAGCAACCGGCACCTGCGCGCGATCCCCGCGCTCCTGCACCGGCTCTTGACCGATGGACAGCCCTGCTGACCGGCCGCTCGTCTCCATCATCGTCATCACGCTGAACACCCCGCAGCTGACCCGCGAGTGCCTGGAGTCCGTGATCCAAAACACGAGCGTCCCGTACGAGCTCGTCGTCGTCAACAACAGCCGGGCCGGGAAGATCCGCCGCTGCCTCGAAAGGTTCCCGAACATCCGGATCCTGCAGAACCGGAAGAACCTGGGGTTCGCCAGGGCGGCCAATCAGGGGGCCCTGGCGGCCCGCGCACCCTGCCTTTGCTTCCTCAACAGCGACGCGCTCGTGCCGGCCGGGTGGCTGGAACGGCTCCTGAAAGCCACGCGCCTGCCGCGCGCAGGGGCCGTGGGTCCCGCCGTCCAGGAAGGATTCGGCCCGCCTCCGTGGCCCCTGGCCCGCCGGCCGGTCACGCCGGAAAACGTCACGCTGGCGGATCGGATCTTGCGGAGAAGAGCGCCTCGGCGTCCGGCGACCGTCCCCTTCCTGCATGGCTACTGCCTTCTCATTCCGAAACAAGTCTTCGCGAAGGTGGGCCTGTTTGACGAGGGCTACTTCTTCGGAGGCGAAGACACGGACTACTCCCTGCGGCTCCGGCTGGCCGGATACCGGCTGGTGCGGCTCCCCGATCTGTACGTTCACCACCACGGGGGAAAATCCTGCGCCCCAAGGACGCGGCAGAGAATGGTGCGCAAGTCCAAGGAGTACTTCATCCGCAGGTGGACCACCCCTCTGGAAAGGTTCCCGTCCGAATTCCTGCCGCTCCTCCACACGCTGGACCGGAGGATCCCCGTGGCGCCCCGCCCAATCCCCCTTACGACGGAGGCGGCCTCTCCCAACGGCAGCCCGCTCCTCCTGCGCACCGGATTCGTCATCGGCAAGGGAATCCGGCCGTCCCTCGTGCGGCTCTCGGACCTGGAGGTGTTCGCGGCCGACAATGCCGCCGTCTTGGAAAGCTGGAGAGCGTTGAGTGGGTTGAGGACCGGCCAGGACCTCCGGAACGGCGGGTCAGCGGACCGGCGGGTGCCGGGCAGCGCCGTTGCCTTCCTCACCCGGAAGGGCCTGGCCCGCTGGATCCGGCCTCAGTCCGCTTCCGAGGTGTGCGTGACCGTCATGATGGTCGCCCACAACGCGCAGGAGTGGATCGCCGAGGCGATCGAGAGCGTGCTCGGGCAGAGGTTTCAGGACTTCGAGCTGATCGTCATGGATGACGGCTCCACCGACCTGACGCCGCGGGAGATCGCCTGCTACCGGCGTCACCCGAAGGTCCGGATGGTGCAGAGCCCCTGCCACCTGAGCATCCCGGCCGCCCGCAACCGGGTCGTGGCGCTCGCCAGGGGAAGGCACATCGCCGTCTGCGACGCGGACGATCTCATGCTCCCCGCCCTGCTGGAGCGATTCGTTCCCCTCCTCGAGACAGACCCGACCATCGGCTGGGTCTACTCGGACCGGCTGATGATCGGCCCTCCGGGCCTGGCGATGGGCGTGGATCGGGCGCTGGCTCCCAACGGAAGACGGGAGCTCCGGACGAACGTCGTGGCGCACGCAGGCGCTCTCATCCGGAAGGACTTGATCCTCCAGGTGGGCGGCTACGACGAGTCGCTCCTCACCACGGAGGACTACGATCTGGCGCTCAAGATCATGCGGCTGGCCCGCATCCGGCCGCTCCGTGGAGAGGTTCACTACGTCTGGCGCCGTCATCCCCATGCAGCCTCCCTGACCAACCCCTGGGCGCAGCAGGAGACCCGGGCGCTCCTTCGCCGCCACCGGGGCCGGAAGTCCACGCCGTAGCGGCGCCGTACCGCGTCCCGCTGGGCCTTTCTCATCAGAAGAAGGTGCCGGGCTGGCGGCGTGGAACAGCCCAGCGCCGCGGGGTGGCGACGCCAGAGATACGTCGGCTCTCCGTCCAACATGGCAAATCGTGTCATTTCAGCCAACCGAAGAAACAGATCGTAGTCATCCACCGGCATCAAGAAAGGACGATATCCTCCCACCTTCCGGACCAGCGCCGTCCGCAGGACACTTCCCCCGTGCGGGGCAACCATCCCCAACAGATCCCAATCCCGCACGGGCCCCAGGAAGCGAAGGGGCCGGGGGTCAACCTTCCCCTGGGCGTCCATCTCTAGGACGGAGCCGGAGGCCACACCGATCTGCGGGTGACGATCGAGGAACGATGAGAGCCGCCATAGATTGCCGGGAAGCATGACGTCATCTGCGTCGCAGATCGCCAGGCAGGGAGCACGCCCACGCCGGATCAAGGCGTTCCGGACGATCCCAACGTTTCGGTGCTTGCGAAATCGCCAGGCGCGGACCCGGGGATCCGCCCGATGGCTCTGGATGACAGCCCAGGTGCCATCGGTAGAACCATCATCCCCGATCAAGAGCTCGAAGGACACCCCCTCTTGTGCCAGGACCGACCGGATCGCCTCGTCGATAAAGGCCCCGGCGTTGTAGGCCGCCATGATCACGGAGACCTCAGGTGCCACTGGAATCCCCGCCGTTCAAGGCGCCCTCGAACACCCGCAGCATCCGCTGTGCATGGGCCTCCGTCGTGAATCTCTCTCGCGCGGCCCGCCATCCGTTCTCTCCCATCCGCCGCGCCCGGGAGGGATTCTTGAGAAACCGCCTCATGCAGGCCGCCAGCTCCTCAGCCCCTCCCCTGTAGAGAAGCCCCGTCTTCCCATGCTCGATCAGCTCCGGAGTCCCCCCGTCATCGTACCCGATCACCGGCCGGCAGAAAGACATCGCCTCGACGGCCGCCCGGCCCATCCCCTCGTGCCGGGAGCAGACCAGCAGCGCGTCGGTACCCCGATACAGGTGTGCGGGATCCGGCCGAAAGCCCAGGAACCGGACCCGGCCCTGCAGACGGAGCCGCTCCACCAACAACCGACATCCCTCCACATAACCCCGATCCCCGTCTCCGGCAATCCTCAGGCGGACATGCGGAAACTGTGCCGCAATCATCCCAAAGGCCAGGATCGCCTCCCACTGCCCCTTGCTGGGATGGATGAGCCCGACAACGGTAAAGGTGTACCCTGCCCGGCGGCGCTCTCTCCGCAGATGCTGCTCTCTGTATCGGCGATCAAATTCCCTTGCCCAAGCTACACCGTCGTAAACCACCCGCATCCGCTTCGATGCTATGCCGCGCCGGGCGAGATGGTGCCGGACGGCTTTGCTCACCGCCACGAGCGCCTCGGAACGCCCGACCACCCTGCGAAAAGTCTCTGCACCCCAGTCGTACGCCAAACCGTAGTGCAGGGTGGCCAGCTCACGCATGTGCCACACGTGGGGTCGCCCGGTCAGGATAGAGACCATGGCCCCTGCAGAGATCACGGAGGAGTTGCTGTGAACGACGTCGGCCCTCCAGCGGTCGAGCTGCCGGACCAGCCCGGGAAGAGATCGGACGTTCCGCTCCCAGCGACGAAAGGCATCCCGCAAATGAGGGCGCTCCGACATCCACCATTGAATGGGATGTATGGCTACCGGGATCCCGCGTCTCCGCAAGGCGCGCGTCAAGGGACCTTCGCCTGGAGATACGACATGCGCACGAGCTCCGCATCCTCTCAACCCGTCGAGCAGATCGAGCAGAGAACGGTTGGCCCCGTACAGGGAAGCCGTGTGGGTCAGGAACGCGATCCGCATGGCCGGGCGAGCGCAAGCAGATCCCGCAAGAGGCGGGGCCGGCTCTTCCGCCATTCCCGGACATCGGGAGGGACACGCCCCCGGCGAACCCCAGGAACGATCCGGTTCACCTTCAAACCGCTTGGACCAAGCCAATGCGTCGCGTTTGCCAAGGTATGCAGATGCCTTTCCCCGCCCGCCAGGGACAGGTTGCGCCGGGCCTCCTCTCCCCTCCGTGTCCAACGCCTTCCGCCGGGGACGTGAGAGTAATCATGATCCTGATGAATCGCCACGGTGCCGAGAGTGGCATCGACGACGGGCACCCTCAAGGAATTCGCTTTCCACACGAGCCAGTTGTCAAACCCGATCCGACCCACCGCGAAGGGGGGCAGGGAAGGATAGACCCCTCTGGAAAATACGAAGTAGTCCTGGGCTCCCTTCCCCCGCAAGTCCCCTTCTTTCCATACGCGATTTTGAAGATGCCTCTCCCACCGAGACTCAAAGGCCAGGGGCCTGGTGAGTCTCAGGTTCCAACTCTGTCCTACCATGAGGAAGCGCTTCCTCCACCGCGACACAGAGCAAACCGCACGCATGAAGTCGCCCATCAAGACCATGTCGCAATTCACATAGCAAAGCAGTGCTTCGCTCGCCAGCCGCTCGGCCTTGTCGAAGAATCCGTGAAGAAGCGGGGTGCCGTATTCATTCCGATCTGCCTCAGGCACATGGCGAGCTCCGAATTCCTTTGCGGCTTCTTCTGTTCCGTCCTCGTTTCCAAAAAGGATCACTTCGCAGGGTGGCCGCAGCCTGATCCAGCTGGCAATGGCGTTGCGCTGAATTCGCGAGAACGACCCTCGAAAGGGCTTGGGGACAGCGAAGAGGGTCAGCATCGGCTCCCGGCGATCAAAAAATCGGGTAAAGACACAGAGAGCTGGCCACGACCTCCTCGCGCTGGAGCCAAGGAACGTGGAGTCCTCGCGCAAAGATCTGGCCGGCCCGGCGGCACTCTCCCCTCCGGTACGAAAGCGTCGCCAGAACTCCCTGAAGGCCAAGGTGTTGGGGGAAACGCCGGATCCCCTCCGCAGCCACCGCCGTCGCCTCCACCAATCGGCCTTGCCCGAGAAGGAAGGTACACAGGGCGGGAAACGACGGGCTGAAGAGCGGACAGAGCGCCATCGCATTCCGGAACGATTCCTCCGCACCGATCCGGTTCCCCCGACGGGCCTCGAGCACACCCACCAGATACGAGGCGTGCGGTGAAAACCGCGCCATGGGCTCCAGGATCGTTTGCACCTTGGACCCCTGCCCCAGATGGAGGCGACACAGGCCCTCCAGGAGCCGGGACGTGACCGTTGGGGGCCGATCCACGACCGGCGCCAAATGTCTCAGGGCCTCTCGAAACCGCCGCCGCAGAAGCGAGCGGAGCGTCAGCAGATGTGCCCGGTCCAAAGGGTCGCTGTCGGGCAGCGGGAACCGGCGAAAGTCCCCCCATTTCTTCCGGAAGAAGCGGAAGTTCCTCGCCTCCGAGCCGGGACGGCGCCGGTTCAGCCGATGGTGGAGCACGCGAACCGATCCCTCAAAGACAACGCGAAACCCCGCGAGCCGCGTCCGGATGCGAAAATCCCGATCCTCCGCCGCGTCTGAGAACCGCTCGTCGTAGAGGCCCACCTCTTCGTGGAGGCGGCGGCTCCTCAAGGTGCACCCGCTGACCAGCTCGGCGAACTTCCGGTAGGATCGTTGCCCCAGATCCCGCTCATGCAATCCGTGCCAGGTCCATCCGGCAGGACCCGGAACTCCGTCTGTCGCATCGATCCAACCCTCGGGCGTAACGCTGAGGCATCCCACCATTCCCACCCGATCGCTTCCCTCAACGGAGAGCCAGAGCCGGTCCAGCCAGCCGGGAGGTACCTCTACATCATCGCTGATCCGAACGAGCCACTGGCTCTTGCTGGCGCGCAACGCCTGGTTGCTGGCCCGGGCCACGCCGAAGTTCCGCCGGTTCCGGATGGCGAGGAGATCGCGCTGCCGGCGAAGCCAGCCCCATGTGCCGTCGGATGACCCGTTGTCCACGACGATCAACCGATAGGGCCAGGCACTCGTGTGCCGTCGGATCGACTCGATGCATCGCTTCAGATACCGCTGGGCGTTCCAGGTGACCAGCAGGATCTCCACCTCGGGCCGCTTCATCGCGGATACACCGGTATGCGCTCCAGTGCCCGAAGATAATCTCCCCGACCCCTGCCACCGTTCTTGCTGCGGCGCAGCTCGCCCCGGAGGAACCAGAAGCGGGACTCCTCCGGGAACCTTTCCACGCCCAACTCCACCGCTCTCCGGCCATCCGAGTAAGCCCCCTCGGCCATGGCCCAAACCGCCTCCGCCAAGAGACCCAGGCGTGTCCGGTACCGGACCAGTCCTCGGATCGCCTGCCGCGCCTTTCCCCAATGGCCGAGCTGGGCACACGCCAGCCCCAAGAGAAACTGCGGCCCACGATCCCTCCAGGGAAGGCGCTCGAGCGGCTGAAGTTCAGCGACCGCCTTGCGGAACTTCCGCCGTTCATAAGCACGGCAGCCGTTCATGTACCGGCGCTCGATCTCGTGGCTGTCCCTCCTCGGCAGGATCGAAAGATCCTTCCATCTTCGGGCGAACGCTCGATGGCAGGAAGGAAAGGACCGCCACCGGTTCAGATGAAGGTGGGTGACACCCAGCGAGCCCACGTGGATAATCCGGTGCCCAAGCGTCCGGGCACGGAGGCAAAGATCCACATCCTCTCGACTCGAATGCTCCCAGTAGCCGCCGAGCGAGCGGAATACCGATGCGCGAATGGCCATGCAACCGGATCCCACCACATCCACGGGGCGCGTCATGCGCCAGCCAGGGCCGTCCGGCCCAACCGGTTTCGGGTACAGAGGGAGCAGGATCTCAGCCCCCTGCACCTCGCCGGTGGGGGAGAGGTACTTGCAGCCGACCAGCGCCACACGGGGATCTTCCAGGGGAGCAAGGATCTTGGGCAGCCACTGCGGAGGCACGAAGGAGTCGTCGTCCAGACGGACAATGAAAGGGGACCGTGCGTGCCGGAACAAGCGGTTGAACGGCCGAGTGGCCCCGAGATTCCGTGAGGATCGGAAGGCCAACACGTCCCGCTGGCGCGCAAGCCATCGCCACGCACTGTCCGAGGGACCGTTGTCCCAGACCAGGATCCGGTAGGGCAGCTCCCTTGTATTCTCCCGGACTGCCTGAATGCATCGCCGAAGCGCAGGCAGCGCATCGTAGGTTACAATCAGCAGATCGATGGGGTCAGGCACGCCGACGCCTGCGCCTCGGAGACCTGGATGCTTTCCACTCGTCCGACACGCCCCGGAGACTCGCCTGGGCAATGGCTCTGAGATTGCGCGCCTGCCGCACCAGCGAATGAAACTCCTCGTATCGGTACGCCCGGTAGAGACGCACCCAGGTCCGGCCGTATTCATAGGCCCGCCGCAATGCCTTTCGGCTGGCCGGAGTCCTCAGGTGGAGAACCCCGGCGGCGTAGGTGAACCGCGTCCCGATCCCGTGCCGGGCCAAACGCTGTTGCCACTCCGTGTCTGAGCCCAAAGGATAAGACTCATCCAACGGAATCCGTTTGGCTACATCTGAAAAACAGGCGGTGTTGGAGAAGTTGAAGATCTGGGGGAGCAGCTCCAGGCCTTTCACCACCTCTCCCGGGCGGACCTGTCGGACCAGCTCGCGCAGCCAGGATCCGGAAAGCGGAACAGCATCCGTCTCCGTGAAAACCAGGATCTTCCCTCGGGCCTTGCGGATCGCACGATTGTAACCTTCCGTGATCGTGCCCCCTCGAGCCGCCACGACCTCAAAGCTGGGATGATCCTGCTCCTTGAGCTCCCGGACCTTTGTCGCCAGCTCCCGCGCGTCCTTCGCCGTCACCAGGACACTGACCTCTGGGCCGCCGGCCGTTCTCCTCGCCCTTCGGTTCCCCATCAGGACACCACGCCTTCTCGGACCAGGCGAAGCCGCCGGCCATAGCGGCGGCAAATGGCCTGCTGAATAATCCATCGGAAGATCCGTT
>CAYJQV010000056.1:0-9718 GCA_964372395.1 uncultured Planctomycetia bacterium
CCGTCCTGGGCAACCGCCCCCCTCCCCCGGACCAGTCTGTCCGCCAATCCCCGCGCCCGAGCCGGCCCGGTCGCGTCACCTCGCCACCTCCGCGGCTGGCGATCCCCGCGTCCGGGCCATCCCCGCTTCGGAGAGGGCCCCGCTCCCAGGCCATCCGACGGGGGCGGGGGCACAGGCTTCTCGCAGGCCGAGCGGCCAGGGTGTCCCGAGCGACGCGAGGGACGAGCGAGGCCGAGAGAGAGGCCGGCCGCCACGGCGGGGCGGCCGAGCCGTCCTGGGCAACCGCCCCCCTCCCCCGGACCGGTCTGTCCGCCGATCCCCGCGCCCGATCCCGCCCGGTGGCGTCATCGGGCGTGCCTCCGGACCGCCTGGACAAAGCGGTCGATCTCTTCCCGCGTGCGCGCCTCCGTGACGCAGACAAGCCAGCCGTTCTTGAGGCGGGGATCCCACTGGCGCAGGGAAAGCCCCCCGAGGAATCCCTCGGAGAGCAGGGCCTGGTTCAGGCGATCCGGATCGGTGGCCAGATCCAGCGAAAACTCGTTGAAGAACGGCTGGGAGAAGAGAGGCCGCACGCCCGGGATCTCGACGAGCCGGTCGAAGCAGTAATGGGACTTGAGCAGATTCTGGACCGCCAGCTCCCGGAAGCCCTCCCTGCCCAGCGACCCCAGGGTGACCGCGGCCGCCAGGGCCATCATCGCCTCGTTGGTGCAGATGTTGGAGGTGGCGCGCGCGCGCCGGATGTGCTGCTCGCGCGTCTGCAGGGTCAGCACGAATCCGCGCCGGCCGTGCGCATCCCGGGTCATCCCGACGATCCGGCCCGGGATCCGGCGCAGGAGCTGGCTCCGGCAAGCGAACAGCCCCAGGTACGGCCCGCCGTACTGAAGATCGGTCCCGAGCGGCTGGCCTTCTCCCACCACGATGTCCGCCCCGTAGCTCCCGGGCGGCTCCAGGATGCCCAGGGAGGTCGGATAGACCGAGACGATGAAGAGGGCCCCCTGGCGGTGAGCGGCCTGCGCCATCTCCTTCACCGGCTCCAGGCAGCCGAAGGCGTTGGGCTGCTGGACGATGACCGCCGCCACGTTGGAATCCAGCTCCGACTGAACCGCCTGCAGGTCGGTCAGCCCCTCCGGCGCCCCCACCGTCACCGCCCGGACCGCCGTGCCCTTGAGGTACGTGGCCAGCGTCTGCCGGGATTCCGGATGCACCGACCGGCTGACGAGAACCTTGCCCCGGCCGGTCTCGCGCAGGGCCACCAGGCAGGCCTCCGCCAATGCGCTGGCGCCGTCGTACAGAGAGGCGTTGGCGACCTCCATGGCAGTCAGCTCGCAGAGCAGACTCTGGAATTCGTACATCGCCTGCAGGGTGCCCTGGGAGGCCTCGGGCTGGTACGGGGTGTAGGCGGTCAGGAACTCCCCGCGCGAGGTGACGTAGCGGACTGCGCTGGGGATGAGGTGCTCGTACGCCCCTGCCCCGAGGAAACAGACGTGGGAGCGGGAGGTGGCGTTGGATTCCGCCAGAATCCGGCACAGGCGGACGAGCTCCGGCTCCGACAGGCCGGGAGGAAGCTTTAAGTCCGCCCGAGGAATCGATCGTGGAATTCCTTCGAGGAGTGCCTCAAAAGAGGGGACCCCGATCTTCTCGAGCATCGCCTTCCGGTCAGCCGCAGTAATCGGAACGTAGTTCATCTGGGGTCAGACCCTCTGGGGTCTGACCCCAGAGGGTCTGACCCCTTCAGAGTCAGCGGGACGTAATCCACGGTTCAACGGAAAGGTGCCAGGATTAATCCTGGCACCTTTACTTGCCTCTGACCCATTCCTCGTACTGGGTCTGATCCATGAGGGAGCCGGCCTCCGCCGGCTCCTTGATCCGGACCTTGAAGATCCACCCCTCCTCGTACGGGGAACGGTTGATGAGGCCGGGATCCTTGGCCAGCGGCTCGTTCACCTGCGTGATCGTCCCGGAGATCGGCGAGTAGACGGAGAAGGCGGCCTTCACCGACTCGACCACGGCCACCTCTTCCCCCTGGGAAATCACCCGGCCCGCCTTGGGCAGTTCCACGAACACGACGTCCGAGATCTCCTCCTGGGCATGCTGGGTGATGCCGACCGTCCCCTGCTGGCCGTCCAGGGACAGCCATTCGTGCGTCTTGGTAAACCTCAACCCTTGCGATTCCATTCCATCACCTCAGGAGAGAGGAATATCAGAGAGAGAACCTGGGTTCTCTCTCTGGAAAGCGATGAGACAACAGGCCTGCGCGTGCACGGCCACGAAGCCGAGAGGCACACAGCCTCACGCGGTGCGTGTTCGCGTTGTCTCATCGCTTCCTCCGGTAGAATGGAAGCTCGACGACTTGCGCCCGCGCCCGACGCTGGTGAATGCCGATCAGGATCTCCGTCCCCGGCCGCGCGGCCGGCGGCGGCACGTATCCCAGGCCGATGGCCCGCAGGGGACTGGCGGCACCGGGTTCGGCCTCCGACGCCGAGGCGGCCGGCACCATGCACCCGCTGGTCACCACCCCGACCCGCTCCTCGCCGCGGTAGATCGGATACCCCGGCCGCGGCACACCCGGATCCCGAAGCTCAAACCCGGCCAGGCGCCGCGCCACCCCCTGCCGCCGCTGCCGCTCCAGGGCGTCGCGCCCCACAAAGGGACCTTTTCTCCAAGCCACTGTCCAATCCAGGCCGGCCTCCAGGGGTGTGCTCTTCTCATCCAGATCCGCCCCGCCGAGCGGAAGGCCCGCCTCCAGGCGGAGGGTGTCCCTCGCCCCGAGCCCGGCGGGCCGGATTCCCTTCTCCTGACCGGCCTCCAGCAGGGATTTCCAGACCGCTTCCAGATTTCCTGTCGGCACGAACAGCTCGAAGCCATCCTCGCCCGTGTAGCCGGTGCGGGCCACATGCGCCGGCGCGCCCGCCACCGAGCCGGAGACGATGCCGTACCGGGCCAACCCCTCCCCGACACCCGGGGCCGCCTCCCGGAGCACGCCGGCCGCTTCAGGTCCCTGCAGGGCGAGCGTGCCGACCGAGTCGCGCAGATCCTGGATCTGTGCGGGTGGATGCACGCGGCTGCGGAGACAGCTCAAGACCTTCTCGGCGTTGGCGGCGTTGGCGACGAGCCGGAACCGCTCCGGCTCCAGCCGATAGACAATCATCTCATCCAGGATGGAACCGCGCGGGGTGAGCATCGGGGTGTAGCCGGCCCGGCCCGGCTCGACCGCCTCCAGATCCTGCGTCACGAGAAGCTGCAGCTGCGACAGCGCGTCCGGCCCGGAGACCTCCAGGTGGGCGAGGTGGGAAACATCGAACAGGCCGGCGTGATGGCGGACCGCCTCATGCTCCTGGAGGATGGAGCTGTAATACATCGGCAGCTCCCAGCCGGCGAAGGAGCCGAAGCGGGCCCCCAGCGCCTTGTGCCGGGCATACAGGGCGGTCCTCTTCAGGGTATGGGTCGGAGGCTCAACCTCGGTCTGCATGGAGGAAACCCCATTATACTACGGCCACGCCCTTCACTCTGCCAGCAGGGATCGGATCTCCCGCTCGAACACAGCCCTCTCCTGGAATCCGACGTATTTCCTGGCGACGTTGCCCGCCTTGTCGATGAGGAAGGTGGTGGGGATGCCGCGGATCCCTCCGTACGCCTGCGTGATCTGCGGGGTCGCCATGGCGATCGGGTATTTCACCCGGTGGGATTGCAGGAACGGCCGGACGGCGGGCGGCCCGCCCTCGTCCAGGGAAAGCCCCACGATCTCCAAACCCCTCCCCTTGTACTGGGCGTGCAGATCCACAAAGTGCGGGATCTCGGCGACGCACGGGGGGCACCAGGTCGCCCAGAAATCGAGAAGGACCACCTTCCCCCGCAGGGCGGACAGCTTCAGCGGCTGTCCGCTCAAGTCGGTGAGGTTGAAATCCGGAGCGGCCCATCGGCCCTTCGCAACCCCGGGCCCGGCCGACGCCGCTCCGGAGCCGGCCGGCTTGCCGGGGCTGGTGGTGCCGTAGACGACGATTCCCGCCACAACGAGAATGGCCAGCGCAATCCCCAGCTTCTTCATCCTTCCTCCTCTTAGAGCGCGAAACGGTTGAAGAACGTCAGATACCCCGACAGGAGGGCCAGGCGATTGGTCATGATGAGGACGCCGATCGCCAGCAGCAGCAGGCCGCTTGCGACTTCCACCGCCCGAAGATAGCGCCGGAAGGCCGAGAAGAGCTGCAGAAACTTCTCCACCCCGATGCTCGTCAGCAGGAAGGGAATCCCCAGACCCATCGAGTAGACGGCCAGCAGGATCATCCCCTGGAGGATCGTCTCCTGGGTCGAGGCCAGCGCCAGGATCCCGGCCAGGATCGGGCCGATGCAGGGGGTCCACCCGAAGGCGAAGGCGACCCCGATGAGGAGGGCGCCGATCGAGGTGAGCGGCCGCCGCTTCACCTCCAGCTTCTTCCCGTACTGGAGGAACGGGATCCGGATGAGGCCGGTCAGGTGCAGGCCGAGAACCACGATGATGACGCCGGCCACCACCCGCAACGCCGAGAGCCGCTGGACCAGGAGCGCCCCCAGCGCCGTGGCGGAGGCCCCCATCGCCACGAAGACCAGCGTGAATCCCAGGACAAACCAGAGAGATCTCGCGAAGGCCCTGCGCAGCGCGTCCCGGCTCTGGCCCGCCTGAAGATCCTGGAGCGAGACACCCGAGACAAAGGAGATGTAGCCCGGGATGAGCGGAAGGACGCAGGGCGACAGGAAGGAGACAAGCCCCGCCACTGCGGCCGTCAGAAGGTTCAGCTCACTCCCCATCGCAGAGCTTGCCTCCCATCGCCCAGTGAGACTTCACATGCTCCCGGAATACCACCCAGGTCTGCTCCGCCGGCGCCTTCAGGATCTGCGCGGCCGCCTGCGTCACCGCCTTGGCGAACTGATCCCGCTGCTGTCGGCTGCGTCCCTCGAACAGATCCACCGTGATGATCGGCATCGTTCAGTCACCTCCAGCCCCTTTCCTACCTCGCCCCGAGGAGGTTCATGATCATCCCCAGGATGAAGACCTGCGGCAGGGTGGCCAGCAGAAGCCAGCCGACCACCTTCCTTCCCAGATTCGCCCACACGACCGAAAGCTCGGTGAAATCGGTCACCACACCCCCCATCAAAAAGCCGAAGGCATTCCCCAGTGCGCCCGTCTTCCGGTACAACTCGACGGCGAGAGGTGCGGTCCCCTCGGAGCAGACCTCAAAGACGGTCGCCAGGCCGAGCGTGGCAGCCAGGCCGAGCGGGGTCGGTCCCAGGAAGCGGGACCACCAGCCCTGTGGAACCGCCGCGCCGAAAAAGGCGCTCAAGCTGAATCCGACGGCCACCCAGAAGATCACCATCTGCGCCAGCTCCCAGGTTCCCCCGGCCACACCCCGGATGTCTGCCCGCAGGGCGGGAAGATCCCATCGCCGCTGCCTGAACCGGCGTCCCAGATCCTTCCGGATCGAGAAACCGGCCTGCACCGGCACCGTGTGCGGGTTCGATCCGACGAGCCCCTTCTGCTCCAGGCGCTGAAAGACGAACCCGGTCGTTGCCGCAACCAGAAGCGCCATGAGGACAATCCAGACCCCGTTCCAGCCCATGAGGCTGATGATGAGCAGGGTGAGCGACATGCTGGCCCAGGGGCTCGCCAGAAGAAAGGTGATCACGGCAGGGACCGACGCCCCTTTACGGTACAGCTCGATGCTGAGCGCCAAGCAGCCATGGCTGCAGGAGCTGGCGAGAAACCCTAGGCCCGCAGAGGCCAGGATCGTCCGGCGGTGCCGGCCGGTCAGCCAAAGGGAGATGTACTCCTTCGGCACAAAATGTTCGACGATCCCTCCCAGCACGAGCCCCAGGAGAACCGCCCACCCTGCCCTGGCCAGATAGCCCCAGAGCGCAGCCGCCGGAGCCGGCCAGATCGTTCCCGCCGCCAGAACGCTCCCCAGCAGCGCGAGCGCCCAGAGGACACGGTCTTTCCACCAGGGCCGCGCCGGACGCGGCTTACAGGTGTGGCACTCTTCCGGCCGATGCTCCTCGCTCACCTCGCCCTCGCTCCACCTTGCGATTATCGTACCACGACCTCAATCCGTCAGTTCCCTGCCGTCTGCGCGGTAACCCAGGCGGCCTGTCCCCTGCGCATCTCGAAGTTCCACTTCCAGATGAAGTAGACCGCCGGGTAGACCAGCAGCTCCAGCAGGAAGGAGGTGGCCAGCCCCCCCACCATCGGGGCGGCGATCCGTTTCATGAGGTCCGCGCCGGCCCCGTGGGACCACATGATCGGCAGCAGCCCCATGAAGGCGGCCATCACCGTCATCATCTTCGGCCGCACCCGTTTCACCGCCCCATGGAGGATCGCCTCGCGCAGATCCTCCTCATTGCGCATCTTTTTCTTGTCCACCGCGTCGTGGTAAGCCAAATCGAGGAACAGGAGCATGAAGACCCCGGTCTCGGCATCGAGCCCCATCAGGGCGATCATCCCGACCCAGACCGCGATCGAGATGTTGTACCCCAGCGCCCAGAGCAGCCAGACCGCCCCCACCAGGGAAAAGGGGACCGCCAGCAGGACGATGCCGGTCTTCACCGCCGACTTGGTATTCATATAAAGCAGCAGGATGATGATGAACAGCGTCAGCGGCAGGACTACTTTGAGCCGCTCCTTGACCCGGATCATGTTCTCGTACTGGCCGCTCCAGAGCAGGGAGTAGCCGGAAGGAAGCTTCAGATCCTTGGCCACCTTCCGCTTGGCCTCCTCCACGTAGCCGCCGATGTCCCGGCCGGCCATATCCACGTAGACGTAGCCCGCCAGCAGCCCATTCTCGTTCCGGATCATCGCCGGGCCGGAAACCAGCCGGATGTCCGCCAGCTGCGCCAGCGGGATCTGCTGCCCCATCATCGTCGGCACCAGGACCCGCTGGAGCTCCTCGATGTCGTCCCGGAGCTCCCGGGCGTACCGGACGTTCACGGAGTACCGCTCCCGCCCTTCGACCGTGGTCGTGATGTTCTCCCCGCCGATCGCGGTCATGATGACCATCTGCACGTCGGCGACGCTGAGCCCGTAGCGGGCCAGCTGCTCCCTGCGCAGCTCAAAATCCACGAAATAGCCGCCGGCCACCCGTTCCGCGTAGACCGACCGGGTGCCGGGCAGATCCTTGAGGATCATCTCCAGGTGGGTGCCGATCTGCTCGATCTGCTTCAGATCGGCGCCGAAGACCTTGATGCCGACCGGGGTCCGGATCCCGGTGGTGAGCATGTCAATCCGGTTCTTGATCGGCATCGTCCAGGCGTTGGTGGTGCCGGGGATCTTCAGCGCCTGGTCCATCTCCTCGATCAACTTTTCGTAGGTGAGCCCTTTGCGCCATTCCTTCTCGGCTTTAAGAACCACCACCGTCTCCATCATGGAGAAGGGAGCCGGGTCGGTGGAGCTTTCGATTCGCCCCGCCTTGCCGAAGACCCGCTCCACCTCCGGGAAGCTCTTGAGGATCTGATCCTGTTTCTGGAGCAGGCGCTGCGCCTCGGTGACGGAGATGCCCGGCAGGGTGGTCGGCATGTAGAGCAAGGTCCCTTCCCGCAGAGGAGGCATGAATTCCGAGCCGAGGCCCAGGTAGACCGGGACGGTGGTCAGGACCAGCCCGATGGCCGCGATGATCGTGGCGGCCCGGTGCCTCAGGACGAACCGGCAGGCCGGCTCGTAGACGCGGAACAGGACGCGGCTGACCGGGTGCTTCTCTTCCGGATAGTAAGTGCCGACCGCCAGTGAGGTGGCAATCTTGGAAACAGCCCGTTCCGGCAAGCTTGGGGCGGCATCCCGCCGGCGCCAAGGCCAGCGGAACCGGACCGGCTCCATCCGGGCGAACATCATCCTCAGCGCCGGGTCCAGCGTGACCGCCAGGACCGCCGCGATCGCCATGGCCAGATTTTTCGCCCACGCCAGCGGACGGAAGAGCCGCCCCTCCTGGTCCACCAGGGTGAAGATCGGCAGAAAGGCCACCGCGATGACCAGCAGGGAGAAGAAGACGGCAGGGCCGACCTCCTTGAGGGCCTTCAAGCGCACCGCGTGGAAATCCCCTTTCCGGCCCCCCTCGATCCACTGCTCCAGCCGCTTGTAGGCGTTCTCCACCTCCACGATCGCCCCGTCCACCAGCACGCCGATCGAGATGGCAATCCCCGACAGGGACATGATATTGGAGGTGAGGTTCATGCCGTTGAGGAGGATGAAGGAGAGCAGGACCGAAACCGGGATGGTGACGATCGGGATGATCGCCGAGGGGAAGTGCCAGAGGAAGATCAGGATGACGATGCTGACGATGATCATCTCCTCGATCAGCTTTTCCCTGAGGTTCTCGATCGCCCGCAGGATCAGCTCCGACCGGTCGTAGGTCGTCACCACCTTCACGCCGGGCGGCAGGGAGGGCTCTATCTCTTTAAGCCGGGCCTTGACCCGCCGGATCACGTTGAGCGCGTTCTCGCCGCTGCGCATGATGACGGTGCCGCCCACCACGTCCCCCTGCCCGTCCAGGTCGGCCAGCCCCCGGCGCAGATCGGGCCCCAGCGCCACCGACCCGATCTGCCGGATGAGGACCGGCGTCCCCTGTTTGTCCGCCCCCACCACGATCTGCTCGATCTCCTCCACGGATTTGGCGTAGCCCCGGCCGCGCACCATGTACTCCGCGCCGGAGAATTCCAGCAGCCGGCCGCCCACCTCCTGGTTGCCCTGCCGGATCGCCTCGACCATCTTAGTGAGCGGGATGTTGTAAGCCAGCAGCTTGTTGGGATCCACGGTCACCTGGTACTGCTTGACGAACCCGCCGAGGGAGGCGACCTCCGCCACGCCCGGCACGCTCTGGAGCTGATACCGCAGGTTCCAATCCTGGAAAGAGCGCAGCTCCTGCAGATCGTTCCGGCCCGTCTCGTCCACGAGCGCGTACTGAAAGACCCACCCCACGCCGGTCGCGTCGGGTCCCAGCTCCGTTTTGACCCCCTCCGGAAGGCGGGGGATGATCTTGCTCAAATATTCCAGCGTGCGTGAGCGAGCCCAGTAGAGGTCGGTCCCGTCCTTGAAGATCACGTAGACGTAGGAAAAACCAAAGTCGGAAAAACCCCGGATCACCTTCACGTTCGGGGCGCCAAGCATCGCGGTAACGATCGGATAAGTCACCTGGTCTTCGATGATGTCGGGGGAGCGGTCCCAGCGGGAATAGATGATGACCTGCGTGTCGGAGAGGTCCGGGATGGCGTCGAGGGGGATGTTCCGGGCGGACCAGACCGCCGCCACCATCGCGGCGATCACGAAAATCAAGACCAGGAACTTGTTCCGGGCCGAGAACTCGATAACCTTCTCGACCCACCCCCCTTGCCGGAGGGAGGGCTGTTCCTCGCCGTTATTGCCCATGCTGATGCCCCTGGCCTGCCGCCCCTTCCAAGGCCGCCTTCAGGCGGCTCTCGGAATCCACCAGGAAGTTCCCGTTGACCACCACCGGCTCCCCTTCCGAGACGCCCCGGACAATCTCCCAGAAGCCGTTCCCCTTCACTCCCACGGCGACCTCGCGCGGTTCCAGGAGTCCCTCCCCCTTATCCACGAACAGGATCCGGCGGGTCCCGCTGTCCAGGACCGCCTCCGCGGGAACCACCAGCTTTTCCCCCAGGTCCACCGAGATCCCGGCCGTGGCGAACATCCCGGGCTTGAGCCGCCCATCGGCATTGGGGAACTCCAGCCGGGCCGTGGCGGTCC
>CAYJQV010000057.1:0-9487 GCA_964372395.1 uncultured Planctomycetia bacterium
GCGCTCCCCTGCAAGATCCACCAGGCCCGCCAGCGGGATCGCGAGATCCCACTCCCCGAGATGAGCCGCGACGGAGCCTGCCGGCCGATCCAGCCGGCTCGAGACCTCCAGCCGCTGCGCCCCGGCCAGCCGCTCGATCAGCGCCCCGTGCCGGGTCAGAAGCTCGGAATCGCCCGCCGCCCTCACCTTCAGATCCACCTTCTCACGCTGCGGGACGCGAAAGGTCGCCCGGATCTCGCGGACCTCGGTGATCAGGGCCTGCAGCTTCCCGAACGCCTTCTCCGCCTCCGGGTCGCTGAGGGAGGGGTCGGGCTCCGGCCAGCGAGCCGACAGAATGGATCCGCCCGATGCAAACCTCTGCCGCAGCTCCTCCGTGATGAAGGGCATGAACGGGTGGAGCAGCCGCAGGGTGGTCTCGAAGACCCCCTCCTGTATCGCCTGGGTCGTCGCCCGGCGGCGCGGCTCGGCCTCCGCGCGTTGGATCTTGGCGATCTCCAGATACCAGTCGCAGAACTCGTGCCAGAGGAACCGGTAGAGGCCCCGCGCGGCATCGTTGAACCGGTACGCGTGAAGGGCCTCCGTCACCTCGCCGATCACCGCTTGCAGCCGGCTGAGGATCCACCGATCCGCCAGGGTTAAACCGGTACCAGGCACTTTCAGCGGTGCGTGTTCGGGAATGGAGTTCGGTACCAGGGTCCCGTCTCCGCCCGACGCCTCGAGGATCAGGCGGGCGGCGTTCCAGATTTTGTTGGCAAAGTTCCGGCCCAGCAGGAACCTCTCCTCCGAGAGGTACAGGTCCTGCCCCTCCGAGGTCATGTGGGCGATGCTGAACCGCAGCGCATCCGCCCCCATCCGGTCAATCACCTCCAGCGGATCAATGATGTTGCCCAGGGACTTGGACATCTTCTTCCCGCCCTCCACCCGGATGATCCCGTGGATGCAGACCTCGCGGAAGGGAATCGCCTTGAGGAAGAACTTGCCCGCCATGACCATGCGGGCCACCCAGAAGAAGATGATGTCCTGGCCGGTCACCAGGACCGAGGTCGGATAGAACTTCTCCAGATCGGCTGCCCGCTCCGGCCAGCCCAGCGTCGAGAAAGGCCAAAGCCAGGAGGAGAACCAGGTATCCAGCACATCCTCGTCCTGTCGCCAATCGTTGGCGCCGCAGCGATCGCAGGCGGGGGGAGCGCCCGGGCCCACCCAGATGCCGCTTTTCGGGCCGTCGAGGCGCATCCGGCCCGCGACCACGCCCGTCATCTGCCGCTCCACCAGATCAAGGGGAACGCAGCGGTTGCAGTACCAGGCCGGGATCCGATGGCCCCACCAGATCTGGCGGGAGATGCACCAGTCCCGGATGTTGCGCAGCCAGTCCAGATACACCTTGGCCCAGCGCTCCGGGACGAAGCGCATCCCGTCCCTCTCCACCGCCTCGATGCCGAGCTTCGCCAGCGGCTCCATCTTCACAAACCACTGCGGGGAGAGAGCGGGCTCCTCCACCGTCTTGCAGCGGTAGCAGTGACCGATGGAGGTGACGTATTCCTCGGTTTTGACCAGCAGCCCCTGCTTCTCCAGATGGGATAGGACCTTCTTCCGGCATTCGAATCGGTCCAGTCCGGCGTAGGCGGAACCGGCCTGAGCGGTCATCCTTCCATCGGTACCGATGACCGGGATCGCCTGCAGGCCGTGCCGCTGGGCCATCAGAAAGTCATTCAGATCATGCGCAGGGGTCACCTTGACCGCGCCGGTTCCGAACTCCCGGTCCACGAAGTCGTCCGCAAGGACCTGGATCTGGCGCTGGACGAGCGGCAGGATGAGATGCTTCCCCCGGAAGCTCCGGTAGCGGTCATCCCCGGGATGGACCGCCACGGCGACGTCCCCGAGCATCGTCTCCGGCCTGGTCGTCGCCACCACCACAAAATCAGGTGGGGTCAGACCCTCTGGGGTCAGACCCCAGAGGGTCTGACCCCGTATGTTTACGATGGGGTACCGAATGTGCCAGAGGTGGCCCTTCACCTGCTCGTGCACCACCTCCTCGTCAGAGAGGGCGGTCTGGCAGCGCGGGCACCAGTGAACCAGGTAAAACCCCCGGTAGATCAGGCCGGCCCGGTGCAGCTCCAGGAACGCGGTCTGCACCGCGTGCGACAGCCCCTCGTCCATGGTGAAGCGCTCCCGGCTCCAGTCGCAGGAGGAGCCGAGCCGGCGAAGCTGCGTCACAATCGTCGAGCCGTACCGCTCGCGCCATTCCCAGACGCGCTGGACGAACTTCTCCCGGCCGAGCGCATGGCGGCTGAGCCCCTCTTTCGCCAGCTCCCGCTCCACCACGTTCTGGGTGGCGATCCCTGCGTGATCGGTGCCGGGAACCCACAGGGTGCAGTAACCCTCCATGCGCCGGAGGCGGATCAGGATGTCCTGCAGGGTGTTGTTAAGCGCGTGGCCCATGTGCAGGATGCCGGTTACGTTGGGAGGCGGGATGACGATCGTGAAGGGGCCCTTGGCGGCCTGCGGATTGGGCTTGAACGCTCCCAGCGACTCCCACTCGGCGTACCAGCGGGCCTCCACCTCGGCGGGGGAGTAGACGGCGGGGAGGGTGCTCAAGGAACGTGCGCCGTCATTGCGCTCGCAATGACATTACGCTTTCTTGTCCTTCAGGAGCTTGTATTCGACGGAATCCACCAGGGCCTGCCAGCTGGCCTCGATGATGTTTTCGCTCACCCCGACGGTCCACCAGCTGTCGGTCTCGTCCTGCGACTGGATCAGCACCCGCACCTTGGCGGCGGTCCCGGCCTGGCTCTCGAGGTCCCGAACCTTGAAGTCCACGAGGTGCATGCCGCTCAAGTTCGGATAGAAGCCGAGGAGCGCCTTCCGAAGCGCGCGGTCCAGCGCGTGCACCGGGCCGTCCCCGCCGGCGGCGGTGTGCTCCGAGACCCCGTTGACCTTGAGCTGGATGATGGCCTCGGAGGTGACGTCCCCGTCCGTGCTCTTCTGGACCACCACCCGGAAGCTCTCCAGCTCGAAGAACCGCTTGTACCGCTTGTACGCCCGGCGCATCAGGAGCTCAAACGACTCCTCCGCCGCCTCGAAGTGGTAGCCCTGGGCCTCCATCTCCTGAACGACCTTCAGGAACCGCCTGGCCTCCGCCGGATCCCCTTTCAGCTTCAGGCCCAGCTCTTTCGCGCGGGCCAGGATCGTGCTCCTGCCCCCCATCTCCGAGACCAGCAGTTTTCTCCGGTTGCCGACGGACTCCGGATCGACGTGCTCGTACGTCCTGGGGTTCCTGCGCACAGCGTTGATGTGGACGCCGCCCTTGTGGGCGAACGCCGAGCCGCCCACGAAGGGCTGGTGGTCCTCCGGGCGCATGTTGCAGACCTCCGCCACCACGTGTGAGACCTCGGTGAGCGATTGAAGCCGGCCCGGAGGCAGGCACCGGTAACCCAGCTTGAGCTGCAGCAGCGGAATGATCGAGCAGAGGTTCGCGTTGCCGCACCGCTCCCCGTAGCCGTTGATCGTCCCCTGAACCTGGGTCACCCCTGCCTCGACCGCCGCCACCGAGTTGGCCACCGCCAGGTCCGCGTCGTTGTGGCAGTGGATCCCCAGCGGCACGCGCAGCTTCTGCCGGACCGCCTGCACCGCCCGCGTGATGGAACCGGGAACGGAACCGCCGTTGGTGTCGCAGAGGATCACCACCCTCGCCCCGTTCTGCACCGCCGCCTCCAGGCTCTTCAGGGCGTAGCCGGGATTGTGCCGGAAGCCATCGAAGAAGTGCTCCGCGTCGTACATCACGGTGCGCCCCCGGCGGGTGAGGAATCGGACGCTGTCGGCGATCATCCGCAGGTTCTCGTCCAGGGTGGTGCGCAGCGCCTCCCGGACATGCAGATCCCAGCTCTTGCCGAACAGGGTGACGACCCGCGTGCCCGCCTCCAGCAGCGACCGGATCTGGGGGTCCTTCTCCGCGGAGAGGCCGGCCCGCCGGGTGGAGCCGAATGCGGCGAGCTTCGCATTCTTCAGACCTGCCCGCTTCACCTTCCGGAAGAACTCCATCTCCCTGGGATTCGCCCCCGGCCAGCCCCCTTCAATGTACGGGATCCCCAGCGCATCGAGCCGCTCTGCGACCTGCAGCTTGTCGGCCACGGACAGGGAGATCCCTTCCGTCTGCGCCCCATCGCGCAGGGTCGTGTCGTACAGGATGATCTTCCGATCCGTCACCTCCTCCCCCTCACCGTGACCAGCTGCGGCTTCAGCCCCAGCCTGCCCAACTCAAAGGCATCGTGGAGCGCCCGGACCGCGCGCGCGGCCTGATCCTTCCGGATGATGCAGGAGATCTTGATCTCCGAGGTGGAGATCATCTCGATGTTGATCGCCTCCTTGGCCAGCGTCCGGAACATCTTGGCCGCGATCCCGGAATGGGAACGCATCCCCAGCCCCACGATCGAGATCTTGGCGATCCCATCGTCGTGGGTGACCCGGCCGGCCTTCACCTCCGCGGCCACCCTGCGCGCCGCCCGGAGGACCCGCCTCAGATCGTCCCGGGCCACGGTGAACGACACGTCCGTCAGGCCCGTTCGGCTGACGTTCTGGACGATCATGTCCACGTTCACGTTGGCATCCGAGATCCGCGTGAAGATGGTCGCCGCGATCCCCGGGCGGTCCGGCACGTCGCAGAGGGTCACCTTCGCCTCGTCCTTCTGCATGCTCACCCCGGTGACGACCAGCTGTTCCATCATCTTCACCTCCTTGCAGATCAGGGTCCCTGTCCGGTTGGAAAAGCTCGAGCGCAGGTGGAGCTTCACCTGGTACTTGTTGGCCATCTCCATCGAGCGCGCCTGCATGACCTGGGCACCCAGCGAGGCCAGCTCCAGCATCTCATCGTAGCTGATCCTGCGCAGCTTCCGCGCATCCGGCACCACCCGGGGATCGGCCGTGTAGACCCCCTCCACGTCCGTGTAGATCTCGCAGACCTTCGCCTTCAGGGCGTGGCTCAGCGCCACCGCCGTCAGGTCCGATCCGCCCCGGCCCAGGGTGGTGATGTCGTTCTCCGGCGTGATCCCCTGGAAACCGGTCACGATGACCACCCACCCCTTCGACAGGGCCTGCCGGATCCGCTGGGCGCTGATCTCCTGGATCCGGGCGCGCGTATGGGACCGGTCGGTCACGATCCCCACCTGCGCTCCCGTGAAGGAGATGGCGCGCACCCGAAGGGACTGGATCGCCATCGCCAGGAGCGCGGCCGCGGCCTGTTCGCCCGTCGCCAGGAGCATGTCCATCTCCCGCTCCGGCGGATCCCGCGACACCTGGGAGGCGAGCCCCGCGAGCTCGTCGGTGGTGTCCCCCAGCGCGGAGACGACGACCACCACCTGATGCCCGGCGCGCCGCGTCCGGCAGACCCGCTCGGCGACCCGCTTGATCCGCTCCGGATTGGCGACGGAGGATCCACCGTACTTCTGAACGATCAGCGCCACGGGACGCCCCTAGACGGTTTCCCGGGTGAGCAGCCCGGCGAGGATCTCGTGCGCTTGCTCCACCACCAGACCCGTCTCCCGGGCCTGCGATTCCCCGAAGCCCCTCGCACCGTTGGGCGAAATCCCCTTGCCCCAGATCACGAAGGGAACCGGATCGGCCGTGTGAGTCCGCTTCGCCACCGGCGTCGGATGATCGGGGATCACCAGGATCCGGCTCTCCCCCAGGGACCGGAGCGACCCCCGGATCGTCCCGACCACCAGCCGGTCGAAATTCTCGATGGCGGCGATCTTCTGCCTCAGATCCCCGTTGTGCCCCGCCTCGTCCGCCGCCTCCACATGAACGAAGACAAAGTTGTGCTTCTTCAGGCTCTTCACGGCCGCCCTCCCCTTGCCCAGGTAGTTCGTGTCGTAGTAGCCGGTCGCCCCCGGCACCTCCAGCACCTCCAGCCCGGCGAGCCGCCCTGCCCCCTTGACCAGATCCACCGCGGAGATCACCGATCCGGTCACCTTCCACCGTTCCTGAAAGGTGGGGATCTTGAGCTGTGATCCCTGACCCCACAGCCAGATCATGTTCCCCGGGTTCTCGTTCAGATCGATCCGAACCTGGTTCACCTCGTGCGCGGGCAGAAGCTTGCGCGAGGCCTCCATGAGCTCGGTCAGCCGGCCCGCCGCCGGCCCGCTGGGCCAGTGCTCCGAGATCTTCCAGCCCATGATGTCATGCGGGGGATGGCACTTCGTCTTCAGCAGAGACTCCGCGAGCGCCGGCTCGCGGAAAACCGCGAGATGCCGGTACTGGATCCCCGGGTAGAACCGCAGTGCCTTTGATCCGAGCGAGCGGTCCACATGCTGGATGAGCTTGGCCGCCTCGTCGGAGCTGATGTGGCCGGCGGAGTAATCCATCAGCCGATCCCCGTCGGCGGTGATCAGGTTGCAGCGGAACGCCACCTCCCCGTCCTTCAGCGGCACCCCCATGTTCGCCGCCTCCAGGGGCCCCCGGCCGGAGTAGTATTCCCGCGGGTTGTAGCCCAGGATGCACATGTTCCCCACATCGCTGGCCGGGGTGAATCCGGGCGGGATCGTCCGGGCGAGGCCCACCTTTCCCTCCTGGGCGAGCTCGTCCATGTGGGGCGTTTTGGCCGCCTCCAGCGGGGTCTTCCCGCCGAGCTGCTCCACCGGCTCGTCAGCCATCCCGTCGCAGACGAGGACAATCGTCTTCACGCCATTCCTCCCAAACTGTTCATTTTACCAACTAAAAGCCCAGGAAATTCAGGATGGGACCCAGCCTGGCGGGAACCGTCTTCGGCGGGCGAGCCGTCTTGACGGCCCGTTCAGGATCCTTCAATCCATGTCCGGTCAGCACGCACACGACCGTTGAATCCTTGCGGAAGAACCCTCTCCTCCCCAGCTTGAGCACCCCGGCCACGGAGGCCGCCGAGGCCGGTTCCACAAAGAGGCCCTCCTCCTCTGCCAGGAAGCGATAGGCGGCCAGGATCTCGGCGTCCGTGACCGCGTCAATGAGGCCGCCGGAGCTGTCCCGCGCGGCCACCGCCCCCTCCCAGCTCGCCGGGTTGCCGATCCGGATCGCCGTGGCGACGGTCTGCGGCTTCTCGATGGGCCTGCCCACCACCAGAGGCGCAGCGCCGGCCGCCTGAAACCCCAGCATCCGGGGCAGGCCGTCGATCCGCTCTTCCCGGAAGTAATCGTTGTACCCGCGCCAGTAGGCCGTGATGTTGCCGGCGTTGCCGACCGGCATCGCGTGGAAATCGGGGTGGCGGCCGAGCGCATCGCAGACCTCGTAGGCGCCGGTCTTCTGGCCCTCCAGACGATACGGGTTGATGGAGTTCACCAGGGCGATCGGCATCCGATGGGTGATCTGGCGCACCAGCTCCAGGGCTTCGTCGAACGAGCCCTTGACCGCCAGCACCTGGGCGCCGTGGATCAACGCCTGGGCCAGTTTCCCCTGCGCGATCGCCCCCTCCGGGAGGAGGACCACGCACCTCATCCCCGCTGCGGCCGCGTAGGCGGCTGCCGAGGCCGAGGTGTTTCCGGTCGAGGCGCAGATGACGGCGGTCCGCCCCTCCTCCTTCGCCTTCGAGACCGCCAGGGTCATCCCCCGGTCCTTGAACGACCCCGTCGGGTTGAACCCCTCGCACTTGAAGTAGATGCGGAGCCCGCGGCCCAGCCGCTGCCCGAGGCGGTGCGCGGGCAGGAGAGGGGTGTTTCCCTCCCTCAGCGTCACGATCGGCGTTGCAGGACCGACGGGAAGGAACGGACGGTACCACTCGATCACCCCGGGCCAACTCCTCTGCGACTTGTCATTGCGAGGAGGCCCGGAGGGCCGACGAAGCAATCCCTTTTTGAGATTGCTTCGGGCGCCTCGCGCCCTCGCAATGACCGGCGACGCGCCTCCTGAGGCGATCTTCTTGCCGGTCACCCGCGCTCCATCCGGATCCAGACCGAGCGGCGGCGCACCGCCCGCAGGCGATCAATCTCCGCCATCGCGGCCTCCACATCCCGTTCGCGCGCCTCATGGCTCATCATCACCACCGGCACAATGTGCTCCCGCCGGCGGTCCTTCTGCAGGACGCTGGCGATCGAGATCCGGTGCGCCCCGAGGACCCGCGAGATCCTCGACAGCACGCCGGGCCGATCGATGCAGGAGAAGCGGAAGTAATACCGCCCCTCGATCTCTCCCATCCGCCGGATCCGGCGGATCCTCTTGACCGGCAAGGGCGGCGGCACGCGCTGCGGCGACTGGTACTTGAGATTGCGCGCCACATCCACCAGGTCCGCGATCACGGCGCTGGTCGTCGGCAGCCGGCCGGCCCCCTGGCCGTACAGCACCAGCTCGCCGGTGAGATCCCCCTTCACGAAGACCGCGTTGTGCACCCCGCTCACGCTCGAGAGCAGATGGTTGTTGGGAAGCAGCGTGGGGTGAACGCGCACCTCCAGCTCATCCCCGTCCCGCTTGGCGATCCCCAGGAGCTTGATCGTATATCCGAACTCATGCGCATAGCGGACGTCGTTGGCGGTGATCTCCTGGATCCCCTCCACGTAGATCTGCCCGGGCCGGACCGCCTTGCCGAAGGCCAGCAGGACCAGGATCGCCAGCTTGTGGGCCGTGTCGACCCCTTTCAGGTCCAGGGAGGGATTCCGCTCCGCGTAGCCCCGCTCCTGCGCCTCCTTCAGGGCCGACTGGAACGATCGTCCGTCCCCCCGCGCCATCTCGGTGAGGATGAAATTCGTCGTCCCGTTCAGGATCCCATAGAGGATCTCCACGTCGTTGCCGATCAACCCCTCCCGCAGGCTCTTGATGATCGGGATCCCGGCCGCAACGCTGGCCTCGAAGTAGAGGTCCACCCCCTTCCGCGCCGCCGCGCGGAACAGCTCCTCTCCGTGATGCGCCAGCAGCGCTTTGTTCGCCGTCACCACCGACTTCCCGGCCTGGATCGCGCCCAGGATGATCTCCTTCGCCGGATGGATCCCGCCCATCAGCTCCACCACCACCTGCAGGTCCGGATCCTCCAGCAGATGCTTCCAGTTTCCGGTGAGCAGGCGCTCCTCCACGCGGAAGGCCCGGCCCCTGCGCGGGTGCCGGACGCAGACGCGCCGCAGCGACAGAGGGATCCCCGCCCGCCGGGCAAGGAACTGCCGCCGGGTGAGCAGCATCTTCCCCACCCCGCTGCCCACGGTCCCCATCCCCACCAATCCAACGTTTACCTTATCCATCTTTCTTCCGTCATCCCCGACTTGATCGGGGATCCGATCCCCGCTTTCGCGGGGATGACATTGGAAATCGGGGCGGGCAGATTGCAGCCGATCTCTTGCACCCCATTGTGCTCCGCCTGTTTCACCTTGTTCGACGCTGATGCATATCCGTTGATCTGGCTCGCAGTTGCGTCGAAGCGGTTTTGATCGTGGTTGACGCTATTGTATCCTGCTTTGGCTTGTTTCTTTAGCAGGACTTTAGCAGAAGCCATCGTTCTCAAGGCAACCCTGCAAGCCAGCGGTTCGCTGTGACGACGAGCACC
>CAYJQV010000058.1:0-9478 GCA_964372395.1 uncultured Planctomycetia bacterium
AGCGAGGCGCCTCGCTGGGGCGCCGAGCGTGCCCGAACCGGGCGACCCGCCGCCGCGACGCCGCGGGCGCGTTTTGAAACGGGCTCTATAGTATGAAGATCAGACTGATTAAGCTAAGTTGCGTCAGATGCTTACATTCGTGGACTCCAAGAGGATCGGAAGTCCTCGTCTGCCCGAAATGTCACAGCCCATATTGGAATAAAGAACGGGCAGGACGACCGGCTCAGACGGCCCCCGCTCAAGGCGCCATCGAGGAGATGGTGCGAAGGATTGTCAAGGCGTGCGACCCGGAGAAGATCATCCTCTTCGGGTCCCATGCGACCGGTCACGCCCGTCCTGGCAGCGATGTCGATCTTCTGGTCGTCACGAGAAAAGGCGCTACCAAGCGCCGGCAGGCCGCGGCCCTTTACGAAACGCTCTGGGATGTCGGGGTGCCGAAGGACATCGTGGTGGTGCGTCCGGAGGAATTCGAGCGATACCGGGATGTGGTGGGCACCGTGATCTATCCGGCGGCGCGTGAGGGAAGGGTGCTGTATGAGCGGGCCGCCTGAGAAGGAGCGGGTGGTCCGACAGTGGCTGAAGAAGGCGGGGGGCGACCTGAAGAACGCGGAGCATACCCTGACCCTGGCCGATTCCGAGTGCCCCTTCGACACCGTCTGTTTCCATGCGCAGCAGTGCGTCGAGAAATCCCTCAAGGCGCTGCTGACCTTTTACCAGATGCCCTTCGACAAGACGCACGATCTCGGGCAACTTCTCCACCTTTGCCGGAACATGCCGGATTTGGTCAAGGAATTGAGCGGGATAGGGAAATTGGCGCAGTATGCCGTGGAGAGCCGTTATCCTTCTCTGGACGAGGAGCTGGCCGGCCCGGCTGCACGCCGGGAAGCGGAAGAGGCCCTGGGCTTGGCGAATGGGGCTCACCGGGCGATCCGGCGAAGGCTGGATCCGCTCATCGGATGAGAACGCTTTAGATGTTATCCTGCAAATCAGGGGGAGGTGTTGCATGAAACGATGCTCGGGGCTTGGAGGGATTGCGATTCTGCTTTTGCTGGCGTTCTCTACCTCGGTCAGTGGCGAAACCATTGAACTGGTGACTTACTATCCCACGGCCGCCAACACGGGGGATCTCCACGTGCGGAGTCTCACCGTGGGGGATGAGCTGCGCAACGACACCCCTCCGAACGGCGTGGCGCTCCTCTTCGATGCGGTGGGGATCGGCCTGCCCGTGGGGGCCGTGGATCCTGCGGGCCCGCTGGAGGTGGTGGGCTTGAACGATGTGGCCAGTCCTGTGATCCTGCGGTCGGGGCTGGACACGGGCGCGGCGGGGATACCGGACATCCGCCTGGAGGTGCAGGGCGGGGTCCACTTCCTGGGGGGCAACGGGGATGTGAACGGCGATGGGGCCCGGGCGCCGCTGGATCTTCTGATGATCGCCAACTACGTCAACGGAGCGGGGATGCTTGACGCGGGGCAGTACGCCCGCGCGGACTTGAACGGAGACGGCCAGGTGACAGGTCTGGATTTCGATCTGCTCACCGACGTGATCAACGGCACGCGCACCATCGCACAGGCGCACACGCAGGGCAAGCAGATCCAGGACGCGGCCCTGAGGGTGGATCGCAACGGCCGGGTCAGGATCGGTGAGATGGGACCCAACCCGGAATTCAACCTTCCGGCGCCCGTCCGGTTCAACGTCGTCGGGAGATCCGACTTTCGGCGGGGCGTGGCGCCGGCGACCGGGGAGAGCGACGTGATCGTCCTGAATCCCTCCGACCCCAACGTCGGCCTGGAGCTCATCTCCGGCACCACGGGCGGCACGCCGTACATCGATTTCCGGAACGCCGTGGGAGAGGATTTCGACATGCGCCTGCAGCGCCTGGAGGACGACCTGCTCCTGGTGGATGGAGGAAACGTGAGGTTTCAGGGTTCAGCGGTGGACCAGCCGAACAACATGATTGAGCTCCTTCCGCAGGGGAACGTCGGCATCGAGCTGCGCGCTGGCCAGGCGGGTGCGGCGCGGACACCGTACATCGATTTCTCGAACGACGCCACATCCGATTTCGATGGACGGATCATCCTGACCGGAAACGACGAGCTGCGGGTGGCTGGCGCGCGACTCGACGTCGGAGCGGGCAGCACGATCCCCGCCCGGTACGCCCTCCATGCGCTCGGCATCCGCAACTCGGGCGCGCGGACGATGTTCCATGGGCTCGACGGCGCGGGAGGCAGCCAGGGGTTTCATTGGATCATGGCAGGGGGCGACACGGAGGGGACGCACAACGCGCTGGCCTTCAGAATCCAGCAGCCAGGCAATGTTCGCTCCATCAACGTGGGGCTGGGCTGGACGCCTGTCGGGTTCAGCTCCGCGGCGTACAAGAAGGACATCTCCCGGCTCTCCCCGGCGGACACGGGGTTAATCCTATCGAAAATCCGCCGGACCGACGTCGTCCGATTTCGCTACCGCAACGAATCATCCTCCGCCAAGATTCGCCTGGGGGTGATTGCAGAGGAGGCGCCCGAGGAAATCCTGGACGCCTCCGGCGATGGGGTCTCCTTCATGGACTTCGACGGGTTCCTGCTGGCCGGCGTGAAGGCGCTCGAGGAGAGGAACCGCCGCCTGGAGGCGCAGCTCACCGATCTCGAGAGGGAAGTCGAGCAGTTGAAGCGGCAACTGGGGCATCGGCCTTGAGACCCTCCGGGGTCAGACCCCAGAGGGTCAGACCCCGGAGGGTCTGACCCCAGTGAGATCCCTTGCGCTGATCAGCACGGTCGCCTCGGATGCAGATGGAGATCGCTCATGAAACCGCAGGAAGTCTTGGCGCGCGCGATCAGGGTCGCGGCCGAACTGTCCCAATAGCCAGCCGGTGTCCAGCCAGCCCCATGTTGGAAACTTACCGCTGTAGGAGCAGTAGCTCGACCAAGGGTAGTCCTCGAGGTGTTGGACCAAGCCAGCGTCCAGCGGATTCCGGTGTATATATCTGGCCAACCCGAGAGCGTACTGCTCCACGTTCACCAGCCGGCTACTGTACCGGCCCTGGAAAAGAGGGCCGACGCGGTTGTACCGGAAATTCACGTATTGGGCATATTGTCCCTGGAGGGCCTTCATCGTTTGTTGGAGATTAGCTCGGGGAGTTTGGAGGAAGAGATGATAGTGGTTTTCCATGAGGCAGTAGGCGAACAGGCGGAGCTGGAACGCGGGGACTGCTTTCCCGAGAAACCCGAGGAACGTCCTCCGGTCCTTTTCGTCAATAAAGATGGGGCGTTTCTCGACGCCGCGGTTGTAGACGTGGTAGAAAGCACCCTCGAACTGAATTCTTTTGGGGCGAGCCATAGTCCATATTATGGAACATATTTGCGAAAAATACACTACCAATTTCCCGGGTTCGCGGTTTGGATCTGGGGTCAGACCCTCTGGGGTCAGACCCCGCAGGGTCTGACCCCGGCATGGTGAAGCTGGGGGTCAGCTACTACGGCAACCGGATCCCATGGCGGGTCCGGGAGGATCTGGAGGAGATCCGCAAGGCCGGCTGCAACAGCATCGTTCACACCTTCAGCGAGGAAGACTTCGAGTTCTACCAGCCGGCGATGGGGGAGATCGTTCAGGCCAGCCGCGAGGCGGGGCTGGAGGTCTGGCTGGATCCGTGGGGGGTGGGGCAGGCGTTCGGCGGCGAGACGTACTCCGCTCTCATCGCCAAGCAACTTGAGCTGCGTCAAGTGAGCTCGGCCGGCCAGTCGCTCCCGATCGCCTGCCCGAACCAACCCGGTTTCAGGGATTACCTGCGCAAGTGGATCGAGGCGGCCGTCCGGCTGAAGGCGGACGGCCTCTTCTGGGATGAGCCGCACTTCCACATCTTCCCGGAGGGCGGGGGGGGCGGGGAGGAGCCGAAGCTGTGGGCCTGCGCCTGCTCCGCCTGCCGGGCGGCCTTTGAGAAGCAGTTCGGCAAGCCGATGCCGGAACGGCTCACCCCGGAGGTGCGCCTATTTAAGGAAGAGATCCTGGTCGCGTTCACCCGCTTCCTCTGCGACGCCACGGCGGCGGCCGGCTTGAAGGCGAGCGTCTGCCTGCTCCCGTTCGAGAACTCCTCGACGGTGAATGATTGGGCGAAGGTCGCCGAGATCCCGTCGGTCTCCGTGATCGGCACCGACCCGTACTGGCGGCCCCGCCAGCCGGGGGTGGGCAGGCATGTGGCCGGATTCGCCCGCCGCATTGCGGAGCTGGCATCCAAGCATGGGAAGGAAGGCCAGATCTGGATCCTCAACTTCAACATCCCCAAGGGAGAGGAGGGGAAGATCAAGGAGGCGATCGAGGCGGCGTACAAGGAGGGGATACGGAATTTCGCCGCCTGGAGCTACTTCGGGGCGGCCTACATCTCCCTGCGGGCGGAGGATCCGGCCGCCGTCTGGAAAACCCTCAGCGCCTGCTACCAAGACCTTCGTCGGCGGTCGCCCGGCTGATTGTGCAATGTATGGCGGTATCCATCCGGTTCCGGAAAGGAGTGTCCCAAACCAGAGCGTCCCCGATTTTCATTGACAAGTTTTCTTCTAAAAAGGTATTTATAAAGCACTTCGAATGAGGACCGCCGAATTGGAAGAGCACGCCCTCACCGAGCGGGAGCGAAAGAACGTCTCGATCCTGGAGGCCATCAAGCGCTACGGCCCGATCTCCAGGACCGACATTTCCAAGCTCACCAAGCTCAACATCGTCACCGTTTCCAACTACGTCAACAACTTCATCGAGCACGGGATCGTGATCGAGAAGGGGCTGGACATCTCCTCCGGCGGCCGCCGGCCGACCATCGTGGTATTGAACCCCAAGTCGGCGTACGTGGTCGGGGTGGACCTGGGCGTCTTCCACATCGGCGCGGTCATGGCGGACCTGGAGGGGAACGTCGTCTCCCATTCCATGGCGGACCGGCCGCGGGATACGGCGGACAGCGTGGTGCGGGTCCTCACCGAGCAGATCGAGAAGACGATCGATTCCTCCGGCGTGGACGGGAAGAAGATCCGCGGCATCCAGATCGGCGCCTCCGGGGTGATCGACCGGGAGGTGGGGACGATCCGCTGCACCGAGGGGGTGGCCTCGATCTACGTCCCGGTGACCGCCCTGCTGCAGGACCGCTTCAAGGTGCCGGTGAAGCTCGAGCATGACGTGACCACCGCCGCCTACGGGGAGTGGTCGCTGGGGGCGGGCACCGACGTGGACATCATGCTCTTCATGTACTCCGGGGTGGGGTGCGGGATGATCATCAACGGCGAGATCTACCACGGCCACAGCGGAACGGCGGGGGAGGTGTCCCTCAAGGACCAGACCGACATCGGAGACGTCTGGATCGGGAACATCTCGGCGCTCAAGCCCTGGGCGGCGCACCTGGGAATTCCGGATGAGGCCAGGGAGGCGATCGAGAAGGGCGGGGTGTCGAAGGTCTCGGATCTGGTCAACGGGAACCTGAGCCGCATCACCCTGGGCACCATCTTCGAGGCGGTGAAGGCCGGCGACCGGCTGGCCACGGAGATCGTCCAGAAGGCGGGCGAGCGGCTGGGGGTCCGGATCGCCTTTCTCATCAACCTCCTGAACCCGGGCGCCGTGGTGATCGGCGGTGGGATCGAGGAGGCCGGCCCGGCGCTCATTGAGGCGGTGAAGAAGATGGTGCGGATGTATGCGTTTGAGGAGATGGCCAACGCCGTCAAGATCGTTCCCGCCCGCCTGGGCGAGAACTCGGTTTCCCTCGGAGCTGCCAGCCTCGTCATTCGAGACGTCTTCGCCGGCGTGTAGCCCGCTCCCGCGCTTCGCGCGGGACTTTTCCAGATGAAAGCTTAGAGGAAGATGCAGTACGGACATTTCAGCCCAGACGGGACCGAATACGTCGTGACCCGGCCGGACACGCCGCGGCCGTGGTTCAACTACCTTTTCAACGATGTCTACCACTGCCTGATCTCGCAGACCGGGGGAGGCTTCTCCTACTATCGGGATCCGAAGTATTACCGGATCCATCGCTACGATCACCTGAGCTCCGACCGGCCGGGGCGGTACCTCTACCTGCGGGAGGGAACCGGCTCCAGGGCCGGCCGCTCGAAGGCCGGCAGCCGCTACCGGTTCTGGAGTCTCAACTGGCAGCCGATCCGCAAACCCCTCTCCCGCTGGGAATGCCGGCACGGGTTCGGATACACGCGGATCACCGCCCAGGCGCACGACCTGGAGGGGACGGTCACCTACCTGGTGGCCCAGAAGGAGCCGGTGGAGCTCTGGTGGGTGAAACTCACGAACCGCTCCCGCACGACCCGGACCATCGAGCTCTTCCCCTTTGTGGACCTGGTGGCGGGCGACGTGGCCCTGGAGATCCACTACCGGAACATCCTCTGCCTGTACAACGATGCGGCTTTCGATCCCGCCCTCAAGGCGATCGTGGCCTTCAAGCACCCGTTCAAGAGCTGGCACAAGCCGGGCTACGCCTTCTTCGCGGCCTCCTTCCCGGTCGAGGGATACGAGACGCGGCGGGAGGAGTTCGTCGGGCCGTACGGGAACCTGGCCGATCCGGCGGCGCTCAGGCAGGAGCGCCTCGGCCGGCAGCCGGTGCGCGGCGAGGACATGGTGGCGGCGCTGCAGGGCCGATTCCGGATGAAGCCGGGCGAGACGCAGGAGTTCGTGGTGGTCTCCGGGATGACCGACGACCGGCAGCAGATCGCCGGCCTGCTGCGGAGATTCCGCTCGGTGGAGGCGGCCCGGGCGGAGCTGGAAAAGGTGCGCGCGCATTGGAAGAGCACCCTCCAGGACGTCTGGATCAAGACGCCGGATCCGGATCTGGACCGGATGATCAACCTCTGGGGCAAGTATCAGCTCTTCGCCATCACCCACTGGCGGGGCACCTCCCATTACCACGGCGCGGAGGGCGGCCAGGGGTACCGCGACACCGCGCAGGATGTGGAGGGGCTGCTGAGCATCGATCTGGAAACGGCGCGCAAAAAGCTGGAGCGGCTCCTGTACTACCAGTACAAGAGCGGGCACGCGGTCTCCGGGTTCTCGGAGATCGAGGGGACCTGGGAGAATCAGGGGGCCCAGGGAGTCGTCAAGAAGGCGGACGTGGCCGTCTGGCTGCCGTACAGCGTGGTCTCCTACGTGAAGGAGACCGGGGACACCGGCTTTCTGCGGAAGGAGTTCCCCTTCCACGACGGCGGATCGGCCACCGTGTACGAGCATCTCCTGCGGGCGATCCGCTACCTCTACGGGGCCCGCGGCCGGCACGGCCTGCCACTCATCGGGCACGCCGACTGGAACGACGCGTACGATCATGTCGGCATCGAGGGCAAGGGGGAGAGCGTCTGGCTGGGGATGGCCTTCGTGCGGGCCTGCCGGCAGGTGCAGGAGCTGGCCCGATTCATCGGCGACCGGGCGGTGGAGGAGGAGATGCGCTCGAAGGCGGAGGAGCTGACCCGGATCATCAACAGCGAGGGCTGGGAGGAGTCGTGGTACCTGGCCGCCTTCAACGACCAGGGCCTCAAGATCGGCTCCAAGGAGAACAAGGAGGGAAAGGTCCCGCTCAACTCGCAGACCTGGGCGATCCTCTCCGGGGTGGTCCCGCCGGACCGGCTTCCCAAGATCCTGGACAAGATCGACCACACGCTGGATACCCCCTACGGGCCGGCCCTGTTCCTGCCGACCTACACCTCCTTCAACCCGGGGATCGGCCGCGTGACTGCGTTCGCCGCCGGGACCAAGGAGAACGCCGCGGTCTTCTCGCACGCCTGCGCATTCAAGGTGGTGGCCGACTGCGCCATCCGGCGCGGCGACCAGGCGTACGGCACCTTCTCCAAGCTGCTGCCCGTTTCCAAGCCGAAGCGGGACCATGACCGGTACAAGGTGGAGCCGTACGTCTGGGCGGAGTACGTGGTGGGGCCCGGCTCGGCCCACCGGTTCGGGGAAGGGGCCTTCACCTGGAACACCGGGACGACCCCGTGGATGTTCAACGCCGCCACGGAGTGGATCCTGGGCTGCCGGCGGGAGCTGGGCGGGCTTCTCGTGGATCCCTGCATCCCCCGGCACTGGAAGAAAGCCTGGATCCGCCGGCCGTTCCGCGGGGCGCTCTACGAGGTGACGATCCTCAACCCGGAGGGGGTCTGCTCCGGTGTGCGCCGCATCACGGTGGATGGCACCGAGCGGGAATCCAACCTCATCCCGCCGCATGGCGACGGGAAGGTTCACCGGGTCGAGGTGGTGCTGGGCAAGCCGGAGGCAGGAGGCCCGAAGGGCCGCGCCGCGGCCGGCCGCCACCCGGCGCTGCGTTAAGATTCGGCCTAACGTTAGCCGTTATTATATTTAGCTGTACCCCTTGACATTTGAGGCGCTTAGGGGGTATAGTTTGAGTACCACAAGACCATGAAATCCATCCAACCCATCACTCCCCGAGCGGGCGCAGGGCTGCTGCTTGCACTGCTCTGGGGACTTGCGACGGCCTCGGCGGCGGAAGCCCCCAAGACCTTCTGGGAGCGCCACGGCAAGACGGAGGATGCGGAGAGCGCACCCGGTTTCGGCGGCGAGTCCGAGCAGCGCACCCGGCTCCCGGTTGAGCAGGTACCCCTCACCCTCGAGAATCTCCGGGTCCCCACGGAGCACGGTTCCCTCAAGAAAAGCTACAGCGCCCGCGAGCCGATCATCATCCACATCCAGGATGCCCACGCCAATTACGAGGCCCAGAAGCACCTCTCCGACATCCTGGAGCACCTGATCCTCGCCCACGGCCTCTCGCTGGTCCTGGTGGAGGGCGGCTCCCGCAACGACTCCCTTTCCTACATGCGCAGCTACGCCCCCCTGGAGAAGCGCAGGCAGGTGGCGGAGGAGTTCCTGAAATCCGGGAAGATCTCCGGCGAGAATTACCTGGATCTCACCAGCGACTACGAGTTCACCGTTTATGGGATCGAGAAGCCGGAGCTTTACGACCAGAACATGGAGGCCTTCTTCAGCGTCGAGCAGGTCCAGCCGCAGGCTCTGGCGGCAATGAAGGGATTCCGGGAGGCGGCGAAGGGGCTCAAGCAGAATCTGTACCCCGAGCCGGTCAGGGCGCTGGAGGCCCGGGAATGGGAGGTGGAGGAGGGGCGGATCCCGCTGGCGCAGCATTACCAGGCCCTGGCGGCCGAGGCGGCCCAGCGGAAGGTCAAGGTGGATGAAAAGGAGTACCCGAACTTGACCCGCTTCCTCGGGGCCAGCCGCCTGGAGAAGCAGCTCGACTTCAAGGCGGTGGAGAGCGAGCGGACCCGCTTCCTCGAGGCCCTCACCCGGTCTCTCCCCAAGGTCGAGATGGACCGGCTCCTCAAGCAGAGCCTGGAGCTCAAGCAGGGGCTCATCACGCCCGCTTCCTTTTATGGGCATCTCAAATCGCACCTGCGCCCGGAGCAGCGGGCGGAGTACCCGGTGCTCACGCAGTACATCGAGTACCTCTCCCTGTTCGAGGGGATCGACCACGCCGCCCTCTTCACCGAGGTGGGG
>CAYJQV010000059.1:0-9406 GCA_964372395.1 uncultured Planctomycetia bacterium
CGGCCGGAGGAATCGCCTGCCCTGCGCCCGCGCCGGCTCATTGCTTACCAGCTCGCCTTCGTCATTCCGGGAACCTCGCCCCGGTGAGCCATCTCCCGGAGACAGATGCGGCACAGATGAAACTTCCGATAGGTGCCCCGCGCCCGGCCGCACCGCTCGCAACGCGAATGCCGCCGGGATCTGAACCTCGGGGTCCTCTTCTGCTTCTCAAGCTGAGCCGTCCGCGCCATCGCCTACTCCCGGAAGGGAACGCCCAGACCCTTCAACAGCTCGTACGCCTCATCCCGCGACCCGGCGCTCGTGCAGAGGATCACGTCCATCCCCTGAACCTTGGTCACCTTGTCGTAATCGATCTCGGGAAAGATGAGCTGCTCGCTCAGGCCGAAGGCATAATTCCCGCCCTGATCGAACCCCTTCCTGCTTTCCAGCCCGCGAAAGTCCCGGATCCTCGGCATGGCAACACTGAGCAATCGATCCAGGAACTCGTACATCCTGGCCCGCCGCAGTGTCACCTTCAATCCCACCGGCTGGCCCTCCCTGATCTTGAAGTTGGAGATCGCCTTCTTCGCCCGGGTCGTGATAGGCCGCTGGCCCGCGATGAGGGCCAGCTCCTGCGAGGCCTTCTCGATCACCTTCACATCCTGGGCACCCTGCCCCACCCCCATGTTGAGGACGATCTTCTCCAGCCGCGGCACCTCCAGCGGCGTCTTGTACCCGAAGCGCTTGACCAGCGCAGGCACGAGGTTCTTGCGGTAATGCTCCAGCAGCCGGGGCACCGGGGGCGCCCCGGCGACAGCGGTCGGCATTCCTAAAAGGCCTCCCCACAGCGCCGGCAGATACGGCTCTTCGTTCCGTCCTCCAGCCGCTTGGATCCCACACGGACCCCGCGGTTGCAGCGCGGGCAGATCGGGGCCACCCGGTCCAGCGGAAGCCGACCTTCCCGACTCAGGATCGCACCCTGGGGATTCAGCTGCGACCGCCGCATGTGCCTCTTGAACAGGTTCAGTCCCTCCACCAGGACCCGCCCCTCCTCAGGAAAAACGCGCAGGACCTTGCCCCGCTTGCCGCGATCCTTCCCGGAGAGGACCGTCACCTGGTCATCGCGCCTCACCCGGAACATGGCTGGTACTAGATCGCCTCCGGCGCCAGCGAGATGATCTTGGTGAAATTCCGCTCGCGCAGCTCCCGCGCCACCGGCCCGAAGATCCGCGTGCCTCGGGGATTCTTCTGGTTGTCGATCAAGACCACCGCGTTCGAATCAAAGCGGATCGTGGAGCCGTCCCGCCGCCGGACCGGTGCCCGGGATCTCACCACAACCGCCCGGGCCACCTCCCCCTTCTTGATGGGGGAATCCGGTGTCACCTCCCGCACATGCACGCTGATCACATCCCCCACCTCGGCCCAGAGTTTGCCGTGGCAGCCGATGACGCCGATCATGCCCGCCCGGCGCGCCCCCGTATTGTCGGCGATCTCGACCATGGACCGCATCCGGATCACGACAGCACCTCCTCGTCCACCCGCTCCGGCGCCTTCCGGATCACCTCCACCAGACGCCAGCGCTTGTCCCGGGAGAGGGGCCGCGTCTCCTCGATGCGGACCTCATCGCCCTGATGAGCCTGCCCCTTGGGGTCATGAACCTTGACCCTCTTGACGCGCCGGACCACCTTCTCGTAGACCGGATGCCGGACCAGCCGCTCCGTTCGGACCACGAGCGTCTGGGTCATCCGATCCGAGACGACGGTGCCCACCCGCTGCTTTCTCGCCGACGGGCGCTTCACGACTCCCCCTTCTGCTTCAGCAGCGTCAAGATCCGGGCCAGATCCCGCCGGGCCTGGAAGACCCGGTGCGGCTTGGGCAGTTTCCCACCCGCCTTTTCCATCCTCAGATCGAACAGCTCCTTCTTCAGGCTCTTCGCCCTCTGCAGAAGCTCATCGGGGTTGAGCTCCCTCAGCTCCGAAACCTTCATGGGGTGTACACCGCCTCCCGTGTGAGGAACCGGGTCCTGAGCGGCAGCTTCGATGCCGCCAGGCGCAGCGCCGCACGCGCCAGCGCCTCGGGAATCCCCTCCATCTCAAACAGGAGATGCCCCCGTCGGACGACCGCGACCCAGAAGGCCGGCTCCCCCTTCCCCTTTCCCATCCGGGTTTCCGCCGGCTTCTGGGTGACCGGCTTGTGGGGAAAGACGCGCAGGTAGATCCTTCCGCCCCGCTGCACGTGCCGGGTCAAGGCCACCCGCGCCGCCTCCAACTGGATGTTGTTGATCCATCCGTTCTCCAGGGACTGGAGCCCGAACTCTCCGAAGGAGATGTCACTGCCCCGTACGGCGATGCCCGCCATCGACCGCCGCTGGCTCTTCCGATACTTGACCCGCTTCGGGATGAGCGCCATGTCTAACCGGCGACCCTCGTCAATCCCGCGGGAGCCGCCGCCTTCTCCCCCGGCTGATGCACCCAGCACTTGACGCCGATCCGGCCGTACGTCGTCTTGGCCTCTGCAAAGCCAAACTCGATGTTCGCCCGGAACGTCCCCAGCGGAAGCCTCCCCTCCCGGTACGTCTCCACCCGCGACATCTCCGCCCCTCCGAGGCGGCCGGCGCACCGGACCCGGATCCCCAGAGCCCCCGAGTTCATCGCCAGCTGAATCGCCCTCTTCATGGCGCGGCGAAAGCCGATCTTCCGCTCCAGCTGAAAGGCGATGTTCTCGGCGACGAGGCGCGGTTCAATCGCCGGGTTCTTGACCTCCTTGATGTCGATCACCATCTCCCGCCGGGTCATGGCGTGGAGCTCATCCCTCAGCCGGTCGATGTCCGCCCCCCGGCGGCCGATCACGATCCCCGGCCGGGCCGAGTGGATGATCACCCGCACCCGGCTGGCCGTCCGCTCGATCTCCACGCGGGCCACCGCCGCGTTGCCGAGGCCATTCATCAGGTGCCGCCGGATCCGATCGTCCTCGTTGAGCAGCTCCCCGAAGGTCTGGCGCCTGGCGAACCAGCGGGAGTTCCAGCCCTTGCTGATGCCCAACCGGTTGGCCAGCGGGGTGACCTTATGCCCCATCCGATCCACCCGGGATGTCCAGCTCGATCGTCAGATGGCTCATCCGCTTCCGGATCTCCGTGGCCCGGCCCATGGCGGCGGCCCGATACCGCTTCATCACCGGCCCCTCGCTCGCTTCGATCCTGGAGATCACCAGCTGCTCCGGCTTCCAGCTGCCCCCCCGAGTGGCGTTGGCCACGGCGCTCTCCAGAACCTTTCCGACCGGCCGACAGGCCCCCTTCGGAAGGGTCTTCAGAATCGCCTGGGCCTGCAGGACTGGCAACCCCCGCAGCATCCGCGCCACCAGGCGCACCTTCCGCGGCGTCCGCTTCATGAATCGGCCCCTCGCCCGGGCGATCATCGCTGTGCCCCGCTCATCATGTCGGGGCGGGGGGCTTGGTCACCCCCTTCACTCCATGCTTCTTGAAGATCCGCGTCGGGGCGAATTCCCCCAGCTTGTGGCCCACCATGTTCTCCGTGACAAAGACGGGGAGGTGCTTGTTCCCGTTGTGCACGAGAAAGGTGTGCCCGACGAAGTCCGGGGTGATGGTGGACCGCCGGGACCAGGTCTTGATCGGCTTGCGGTCTCCGCTCTTGCCCATCCTCGCGATCTTCTCCATGAGATGCTGGTCTACAAACGGCCCCTTCCGGGTTGAGCGTCCCATCGGCGTCTACCTCCGGCGCTTCACGATGAAGCGGTCACTCGGATTCCGCTTTCTCCGAGTCTTGAATCCCTTCGTCTGCCAACCCCAGGGGGAAACCGGGTGGGGGTTTCCCTGCCCGGACTTTCCCTCACCCCCGCCGTGCGGGTGATCGTGCGGGTTCATGGCCAGTCCCCGCGTATGCGGCCGGCGCCCCAGCCAGCGGGAGCGGCCCGCCTTGCCGATCAGGATCGACTCATGCTCCTCATTGCCGACCTGGCCCACCGTGGCATAGCAGTTGAGAAACACCTTCCGCATCTCCCCGGAGGGCAGCCGCAGGGTCGCAAAATCACCCTCCTTCGCCAGCAGCTGCGCGGCGGAGCCGGCAGCGCGCACGATCTGTCCGCCCCGGCCCGGCTGAAGCTCGACATTGTGCACCAGCGTGCCCAGCGGAATCGCCCGCAGCGGCAGCGCATTCCCGGGCGTGGCCTCGGCCTGGGCGCCCGCCACCACCTGCATCCCGGTCCGGAGCTCCCGGGGGGCGAGGATGTACCTGCGCTCCCGGTCCGGATACTCGACCAGCGCCAATCGGGCCGATCGGTTGGGATCGTACTCCAGCGCCACCACCCTCGCGGACTCGTCCCGGCGGTTCCTCTTGAAGTCCACAATACGGATCATCCGCTTGTGCCCCCCGCCTCGATGGCGGGAGGTCACGCGGCCCCGGTTATTCCGTCCTCCGGACGCGCGCCGCGGAAGGAGCAGGGCCCTCTCCGGCTCCTTGTCGGTCAGCTCCTTGAAGTCGGCCGTACTCATCTGCCGCCGCGAGGGCGTGTATGGCTTGTAGCTCTTGACCGGCATCAGGCCGCCACCTCAATCTTGGAGCCTTCGGCCAGCGTCACGACCGCCCGCTTCCAGTCCGGTTTCCAGCCCCACCGGGCCCTGACACGCCGCGGCTTTCCCGGAACCACGGCGGTGTTCACCGCCGTCACCTTGACCTTAAAAAGCTCCTCCACCGAGCGCCGGATCTCCGGCTTCGTCGCCGCCAGATCCACCGCGAAGAGATACTTCCGCTGGGCGGCCCCGCGCGTCCCCTTCTCCGTCCGCAGCAGTGTCTTCACCACGTCCGCCGCCGTGCGCGTCATCCCGTCACCTGAGCCCGCTTCTCCAGCTCCTTCCAGGCCTCCGCTGTAACAATCACCTTCCCGCTGCCCAGCAGGTCGCAGCAGCTCAGATCGGAGGCGCGGCGGAGCGCCACCCCCGGCAGATTCCGCGAGATCCTTGCCAGGACCTCCGTGGGGCGATCCACCACCAGCAGCGTCCTCTCCTCGGCCTGCAGGCGCCTCAGGAAGCCGGCGAGCGCCTTCGTCTTCGGCTCCAACCCGTCCAGGCCCTCCACCACGGCGACCGATTGAGTCCCCAGCTTGGCTCGCAGGCTGTTCACCAGGGCCAGCCGCTGGACCCGCGCCGGGAGCGGTGTCCGGTAGTCGCGCGGGTGCGGGCCGAACACGATGCCCCCCTTTCGCCACAGGGGAGAGCGTATGGTTCCCGCCCGGGCCCGCCCCGTATGCTTCTGTCGCCAGGGCTTCTTCCCGCCGCCGCTCACTTCTCCCCGGCGCTTGGTGTCCGCCGTCCCCTGGCGCTGATTCGCCAGGTAACTGCGAACCGCCTGCCAGAGAACCGGCTGGTTCACCGGACCCTCCAGCTCCTTGGGGACCTGCACCTTCCCCACGGCCTCTCCTTCCCGATTGAAGAGCTGAATCGCTTCCATGGGCCTGCTATCCCTTCTTCGGCGCCGCCGGCGCCTGTTTGGCCGCCGGGGCCTGCTTGCCCGCTGGGGCTTTCTTTGCCCCCGCCGGCTGTTTTCCTGCGGCCGGCTTGGCTGCCTGGGGAGCCGCCTTCTTCTTCGAAACCCGCTTCGGACCCGCAACCTTCGGGGGCTTGCGGGACCTGCGAATGAAAACCACGGCCTGCTCCGCTCCCGGAACCGCCCCCTCCACCAGAAGAAGGTTTTGCTCCGGATCGACCCGAACGACGCTGAGCGCCTGCACGGTCACCGTCCGATCCCCCATGTGGCCCGGCAGATGATGTCCCTTGAAGACGCGGGAGGGGTCGGTGCTCGATCCGATCGAGCCGGGACGCCGGTGCGACATCGAACCGTGCGTCCTTGGGCCCCCCTTCCAGTGCCACCGCTTGACGCCCCCTTGGAATCCCTTGCCGATGGAACGCCCCGTCACATCCACCCGGTCGCCCGCCTTGAAAAGATCAACGGTGATGGACCCGCCCAGCGTCACCGGCTCCTCTTTTCCGATCCGGAACTCCTTGAGCACCTCTTTCGGGGCGCTGTTCGCCTTGGCGAAGTACCCCGCCAGCGGCTTCGAGATCCCCTTGGGGCGGCTCTCGCCGAACCCGAGCTGGACCGCCCGGTAGCCGTGCCTCTCCTCGGTCCGCTCGGCCACCACGGTGCAGGGACCGGCCTCCAGCACAGTGACCGGCACCGGCTGACCGTCTTCCCGGAAGATCTGGGTCATTCCCAGCTTGCGGCCGATCAAACCCATGCCCGGTTTCATCTATTTGATCTCCACATCCACGCCGGCCGGCAGATCCAGCTTCCGCAGGGCATCCACCGTCTTGGAGGTGGGGTTGACGATATCGAGAAGCCGCTTGTGCGTCTTCATCTGGAACTGCTCCCGCGACTTCTTGTCGACGTGCGGGGAGCGCAGCACCGTGTAGATCTCCCGCTTGGACGGCAGCGGCACCGGGCCCGACACCCCGGCGCCGGTCCGCTTCACCGATTCCACGATCTCCGCCGCAGATTGATCCAGGATCCGGTGGTCGTAGGCCTTCAGCTTGATTCGAATCTTCCTCTCCGCCATCTCAGCGCTTCACCTCGCGTCCCTGCATCACCCTCTCCTTCAGCGAGGCGGGAACCTCCTGGTAGGCGCACGGCTCCATCGAGTAGGATCCGCGCCCCTGCGTCAGGCTCCGGATGATCGTGGCATAACCGAACATCTCCGCCAGGGGCACCTCGCCCCGGACCACCTTCACGTTGGCCCGCTGACCCATCTCCAGGATCCGGCAGCGCCGGCTGTTCAAGTCTCCGATCACCTCGCCCAGGTAATCCTCCGGCACCACGACCTCCAGCTTCATGATCGGCTCCAGAAAGACGGGCCCAGCCCGACGCACCGCCTCCCGCAGCGCCATGGAGCCGGCGATCTTGAACGCCATCTCCGAGGAGTCCACTTGGTGGTAGGAGCCATCCACCAGCGTCACCGCCACGTCAATCACCGGGTAGCCGGCCAGGACGCCTGACTGAGCCGATTCCAGCACCCCCTGCCTGACGGCGGGGACGTACTCCTTCGGGATCGCACCCCCGGTGATCTTGTTGATGAACTCGACCCCCGTGCCGCGCTCGCCGGGCTCCAGGTCGACCACCACATGCCCGTACTGCCCGCGGCCGCCGCTCTGCTGGATGAACTTCCCCTCCACCTCGGAAACCTCCTTCGTGATCGTCTCCTTGTAAGCCACCTGGGGAGGGCCCACCTTGGTGTTCACCTTGAACTCCCGCTTCATCCGGTCCAGCAGGATCTCCAGATGCAGCTCGCCCATCCCCGCAATGATCGTCTGGGCGGTCTCCGAGTTGTAGCGGACCCGGAAGGTGGGGTCCTCTTCCTGCAGCCGGCTCATGGCGTGCGCCAGCTTCTCCTGGTCCAGCTTGGTCTCCGCCTCGATCGCCAGAGACACCACCGGCTCCGGGAAGGCCATCCCCTCCAGGAGGATCGGATGCTCCTTGTCGCAGACCGTCTCGCCGGTCTTCGTCTCCCTCAAGCCGACCGCCGCGGCAATGTCCCCTGCCCAAACCTCCTTGACAATCTCCTGCTTGTTGGCGTGCATCCGAACGAGCTTGCCGATCCGCTCCTGCTCCCGCCGGTTGGCGTTGAAATAATAGGATCCCGAGCGCAGGATCCCCGAGTAAACCCGCAGGAAGGTGAGCTTTCCCACGAAGGGATCGCTCATGATCTTGAACGCCAGCGCGGCCAACGGCCCCTGGGCATCCGTGTGCCTCTCCTCCTCCTGCTGGGTCTCCGGGTTCACCCCCTTCACCGAGGGGATCTCAAGCGGCGAGGGCAGATACGCGCAGACCGCATCCAGGAGAAGCTGCACCCCCCTGTTCTTCGCCGAGGAGCCGCAGAGAACCGGCACAATCCGGTTGGCGATCGTCGCCCGCCGGACCGCCGCCGTCAGCTCCTCCACCCCGATGTCGTGATCGTGGATGAACTTCTCCATGACGGCCTCATCCGCCTCCCCCACCTTCTCCACGAGCTTGGCCCGCCACTCCTCCACCTGGGCCTGCATCTCCGGAGGAACCGGGCGGTCCTCGAAGCTCACGCCCTGCTCGTCCAGGTAGACGCGCAGGCTCCGGTGGAGGAGGTCGATCTGTCCGACGAACCTCGCCTCCGCCCCCATCGGCAGCTGCAATGCCACCGGGACCGCCCCCAAACGCTCTTCGATCTGTTTGAAGGTGCCGTAGAAATCGGCCCCCAGCCGGTCCATCTTGTTCACATACGCCATCCGCGGGACGTGGTAGCGGTCCGCCTGCCGCCAGACCGTCTCGGACTGGGACTCCACACCGCTCACGGCGTCGAAGATCACGATCGCCCCGTCCAGCACCTTGAGACTGCGCTCCACCTCCGCGGTAAAGTCCACGTGCCCCGGGGTGTCGATGATGTTGATCTTCATGTCCTGCCAGAAGGTGGTGATGGCGGCGGCCGTGATCGTGATCCCCCGCTCCTGCTCCTGGACCATCCAGTCGGTAGTCGTCGTTCCCTCATCCACCTCCCCGATCCGGTGGATCCGGCCGGTGTAGAAGAGGATCCGCTCGGTGGTCGTGGTCTTGCCCGCATCGATGTGCGCCACGATTCCGATGTTTCGCCATCTCTGCAACGGGATGTCCGAGCCTACGGCGTCCGCCATCGCTGTCTCGACCCTTACCATCGGTAATGGCTGAAGGCTCGGTTGGCCTCCGCCATCCGATGCATCTCTTCCTTCCTCTTCACCGCCGACCCCTGCCCCTGATACGCCGTCAGGAGCTCTTCCGCCAGCCGCTCCTGCATCGGCCTGCCGGCGCGGCCGCGGGCAAAGTCCCTCAGCCACTTCAACGCCAGGAACGTACCCCGGTCCTGGCGCACCTCCACCGGCACCTGATAAGTTGCGCCACCCACACGGCGCGACTTCACCTCCACCAGGGGTCTGGCGTTCTCCACCGCCTTCTGGAACAGCTCCAGCGGGTCGTGGACGTTCGCCTTCTTCGTTGCCAGCTCCATCGCCTGGTAGACGATCTTCTCCGCCTTGGACTTCTTGCCTTCCCGCATGACCATGTGAACGAACCGCTGGACCAGGCGTGAGCCGAAACGGGCGTCTGGAGAGATGGAACGCTTCGGTATTCCCCGCCTCCTCATCTCAGCTCCCCTCTCGCCTTCCCCCTTCCGGGGGAAGGGGGCATGTTGCGGGGAACGCTACAGCTCCCCCCAGCGAGACCGATTGTCTTTGCCGGATTGGCGTGTGGACAGAAGCGCGCAGCTTCCCCCCGCCCCGAGGGGAAAAACGCGGCGGGGTTTTCCCGTCGGAACCGCGGCGAGGCGACCGCCCGAGGGATGAGGCCACGAAGCCGTCAGGCACATGCCACCCGCCCTGGCCCCGCTCCGCGGGTTCCCTGCGCGCACCGCTCGTCCGCCC
>CAYJQV010000060.1:0-9306 GCA_964372395.1 uncultured Planctomycetia bacterium
GATCCTGGGGAGATCAGGCCGCTTCACGCCCCAAGCGGTAGGGCTTTCCTCGGCCAGCAGGGCCGATGCGAACCTTGAGTTTGAAGGTTCTGCCTATTGTCCAACTCGGGCAGCCAGTAGAGGCGCAGATTAAAGAGCATGAGCCCGAAGAAGAAGACCAGGAACGGGACGGAGCGCGGGCCGTAGCGGGCGTAGTAGCCCCACGGGTAATGGTGCACGCCGCCCACAAAGAAATCGGTTCCGACGGCGAGATGCGGAATCGCGAACAGAGCTGCGTTGAGCACGGAAATCATCCTGCTCTTACCTCAAATCAAGGTATAGCCGATCCCCCGCTGTCAATGGCCGATCCGCTGATCGAAAGAGGGATGAAAATGTGCTAAGCGTCTGGTAAGATAAAAGTTGGAAATCTGCTCTCCTGCATGGAGCGCCTCTACTTTGACCATCAGAACCAGACCCCGTTAGGGGACTCGGTGCGCCGCGCGATTCACCAGGTGCTCGAGCAGGTGGGCAACCCCTCCAGTGTGCACGCCGAAGGCCGCTCCGCCGCCCGGTGGCTTCAGCAGGCGCGCGCCCAGGTCGCCGCGTCGCTGGGGGCCCGCTCCGAGGAAGTTTTCTTCAGCTCCTGCGCGACCGAGTCCAACACCTGGGCGTTGTGGGGACTCTGCGAGGCCCATGCCGCTCGAGGGAACCACCTGATCGTGTCGGCGGTGGAGCACCTCTCGGTCCTGCAGACGATCCGCCGGATGGAAAAGAGGGGGTGGGAGGCGACGGTTGTTCCGGTGGACCGGTTCGGGCGGGTGGAGCCGGGCCGGCTGGAGGAGGCGCTCACCCCGCGCACCGCGCTGGTCTGCGTCCAGTGGGCCAGCGGCGAGGTGGGGACGCTCCAGCCGATCGCGGAGCTGGCCCGCCGCGTCAGGGCCAGAGGGATTCTTTTCCATAGCGACGCGACGGCGGCGGCCGGACAGGTGGCGATCGATTGGAGGTCCTGCGGGGTGCACGCGCTGACCCTGGCCTCCGGCCCCCTGGGCGGGCCGCCGGGGGCGGGGGCGCTGGTGCTGCGCAGGGGGACCCGGATCCAGCCGCTCCTCGTCGGGGGGGCGCAGGAGGAGGGGCGGCGGGCCGGCACCGAGAATCTGCTCGGGATTGTGGGGATGGCCGAGGCGGCCAGAGCGGCTGCGCAGGAGCTGCCCACTCTGCAGGATCGGCTTGCCCCTTTACGAAATCGGCTGCTCCGAGGTATCCTAAGTCATTGGCCCAAGGCGCAGCTCAACGGACATCCCACCGAGCGCTTGCCCGGCCACCTCAGCATCAGCTTTCCGGATCTGGATGGGGAGGCGCTGGCGCTGGGCCTGGACCTGCAGGGGGTGGCCGTGGGGCTGGGCAGCGCCTGCACCGCCCAGACCCGGAAGGCGTCGCACGTCCTGAAGGCGATGGGTGTCGGGGAGGCGGCAGCGCTGGGGACATTGGTCTTCACGTTTGGACCGCAGACGACGGAGTCACAGATCGATCAGCTTCTGGTCAGACTGCATGGTGCATTGTCCTCGAGGAGAGATTTGAAGGTGACCGTATGAGATTCGCGGTGGTTCAAGGGATACTCGCTCGGCAGAGACAGCCGATCGTGCTGCCGATGGTCGAGGGCAAAGGCCTGCCGGACTGGGCCGGCTCGTGGCCTGCCCCGATCCGCCGGGCCGTTGGGGATCTCCTCCGAAACGGCCGGTTCGAGGGCAAGCTCAATGAGACGTTTCTGCTCCCGGTCGGAAGCCAGTGGGTTCTCCTGGCAGGCATCGGCAAGAAGGAGGATCTGACCCTGGACCGGATCCGGCAGGCCGCGGGCAGCGCGGCGCGTCGGGCGCTGGAGAGCGGGTTCAGCTCCTTTGCCCGGGGGATTCCGGCGGTGCCGAAGGCGGGCGTAGAGGAAGTGGCGCAGGCGGTCGCCGAGGGAACGATCCTGGGGACATACCGGTATGGCGAGCTGAAGACTCTCTCCCCGAAGGAGAAGAGGGTCCTCAAGACCGTTACCGCGGTCGTGGCTGGGGCGGCGGAGCGGGCGGCCGCCCAGAGAGGCCTGCGGCGCGGACAGGCGATCGCCGAGTCGGTCTGCTGGGCGCGGGACATGGTGAACCGCCCGTCCAATCGGCTCACCCCCACGGCCATGGCCCAGGAGGCCAGGGCCGCGGCGCGGCGGTTTCGGTTGCGCTGCCGGGTCCTGGATCCCGCGGCGCAGCGGCGGCTGGGGATGAACGCCCTCCTCGGCGTGGCGCGCGGGTCGCGCGAGCGTTCCCGGTTCATCGTCCTGGAGTACCGGGGCAGGGGCGGGGATTCGAGGCGGCCGCTGGTCTTCCTGGGCAAGGGGATCACCTTCGACTCCGGCGGGATCTCCATCAAGCCGTCCGAGAAGATGGAGCAGATGAAGTACGACATGTCCGGCGGGGCCGCGGTGCTGGGGGCGCTGCGGGCGGTGGCGGCGCTGAGGCTGCCGGTCCATCTGGTGGGGCTTGTGCCGGCGTCGGAAAACCTGCCCGGCGGGTCGGCGCAGAAGCCGGGCGACGTGGTCCGGGCCTTGGGGGGCAAGACGATCGAGGTCATCAACACCGACGCGGAAGGGCGCCTGGTCCTGGCGGATGCGCTCGGCTACGCGCAGCGCCTCAAGCCGGCGGCGATGGTGGACCTGGCGACCCTGACCGGCGCCTGCATCATCGCGCTGGGTTCGCACTGCATGGCGCTCATGGGCAACCGCCCCGGCTGGAACGAGCAGGTCAAGGAGGCGGCCAGCCGCTCGGGGGAGCGGGCCTGGGAGATGCCTCTCTGGCCGGAGTACGCCGAGGCGATCCGCTCCGATGTGGCGGATGTGAAGAACGTCGGCGACGGCAAGGCCGGCACGATCACGGGGGCGGCGTTCCTGAAGGAGTTTGCGGGGGAGGTGCCGTGGGTCCACCTGGACATCGCCGGGGTGGCCTGGGCCGATGGGGACAAGGGATACCTGCGCAAGGGGGCGACCGGCGTGGGGGTGCGGCTTCTCGTGGAGCTTGCGCGCAGGTGGAAGGGAAAAGCATGAATCCGGAACAACTACTTGAAACCCATAGGGGTCTGACCCCGCGGGGTCAGACCCCTATGGGGGTTAATTCACCCATTGCCGGGTTGATCCGGGATCTGCTCCACCGGCTGGGGGAGGACCCCGAGCGGGAGGGATTGCAGCGCACCCCGGAGCGGGTGGAGCGGGCCTTGCGGTTCCTCACCCAGGGGTACCGGGAGGATCTGGAGCGGCTCTTCGCGCAGGCCCGCTTCGTGGAGCAGTACGACGAGATGGTGCTCGTCAAGGACATTGATTTCGCGAGCCTCTGTGATCATCATATGCTCCCCTTCTTCGGGCGCTGCCACGTGGCGTACATCCCCGACGGGAAGATCCTGGGCTTAAGCAAGATCCCGCGGCTGGTGGACATCCTGTCTCGGCGGCTGCAGGTGCAGGAGCGGCTCACCTGCCAGATCGCCGAGGCGATCAAGAGCCACCTTCAGCCGAAGGGGGTCGGGGTGGTCATGGAGGCCCAGCACCTCTGCACGGTGATCCGAGGGGTCCAGAAGCAGAACACCAAGATGGTGACGAGCTCCATGCTGGGGATCTTCCGCAGCGATCCGAAGACCCGCATGGAGTTCCTGTCGCTCTTGAGGGAGAAGAATGTCTGAGCCCCGCAACGTGACCCAGATGCACTTCGCCCGCGAGGGGGTGGTGACCGAAGCGATGCGCAGCGTGGCCGAGCAGGAGGGGGTGGCTCCAGAGCTCATCCGCCAGGAGGTCGCGGCGGGGCGGCTCATCATCCCGGCCAACGTGAACCACCCGGAGGTTCGCCCGACGGGGATCGGGATCGCCCTGCGCTGCAAGATCAACGCCAACATCGGCAACTCCGCCGTGACGTCCAACATCCAGCAGGAGCTGGAGAAGCTTCAGATCTGCATCCGCCACGGGGCGGACACGGCGATGGATCTTTCCACGGGCGGGGAGATCCGCCGGATCCGCGAGGCGATCCTCAGGGCCAGCCCGCTGCCGATCGGGACCGTTCCGATCTACGAGGCGGTCCAGCGGGTCCGCCGGATCGAGGAGCTCACTGCGGAGACGATCTTCGAGGTGATCGAGGAGCAGGCGGAGCAGGGGGTGGATTACATGACGATCCACGCGGGGGTCCTGCGGGAGCATCTGCCGCTCGTCCAGCACCGGGTGACCGGCATCGTCAGCCGAGGCGGCAGCCTCATGGCGCAGTGGATGCTCGCGTACAACCAGGAGAACCCCCTGTACGCCGGTTTCGACCGGCTGTGCGAGATCTTCAAGCGGTACGACGTCTCCTTCAGTCTCGGAGACGGCCTGCGGCCGGGATGCCTGGCGGACGCCTCCGACGCGGCGCAGTTTGCGGAGCTCAAGACCCTCGGGGAGCTCACCCTCAAGGCGTGGGAGCACGACGTGCAGGTGATGATCGAGGGGCCGGGGCACATCCCGATGGACCAGCTGGAGATGAACGTCCGCAAGCAGCAGGAGCTCTGCCACGGGGCCCCCTTCTACACGCTCGGCCCCCTCGTCACCGACGTGGCCCCCGGCTACGACCACATCACCTCCGCGATCGGCGCGGCCATCGTGGGCTGGCATGGGGCCTCTCTGCTCTGCTACGTGACGCCGAAGGAGCACTTGGGATTGCCGACCGCCGAGGATGTCCGGGAGGGGATCATCGCCTACAAGATCGCCGCGCACGCGGCGGACGTCGCCCGGCACCGGCCCGGGGCGCGCGATCGGGACGACGCCCTCTCCCGCGCCCGGTTCCGCTTTGACTGGCAGGAGCAGTTTGCCCTGAGTCTGGACCCCGAGCGGGCGCAGGCGTTCCACGACCAGACGCTCCCGCAGGACGCCTACAAGTCCGCCGCCTTCTGCTCCATGTGCGGGCCGAAGTTCTGCTCCATGCACATCTCGCAGATCTCCGGCGTCACCGCCTCCCCGGCCCCCTCGAAGAAATGAAAGAGCCGGATGTCCTCTCCCCCTCCCGGCTGATGGAGTCGGTCCGGGAGCTTAAAGAAATCCGCCAGGCGGTGATCCTCGCCCACAACTACCAGGAGGGTCCCATTCAGGAGGTGGCCGACTTCGTCGGGGACTCCCTGAAGCTGGCGCAATACGCGACCCGGACCGAGGCGCCCCTCATCGTTTTTTGTGGCGTCCATTTCATGGCGGAGACGGCCGCGATGCTCTGCCCGGACAAGAGGGTGATCGTCCCGGACCTCGCCGCCGGCTGCACCCTGGCGGACATGGTGCTTCCCTCCCAGATCCGTCAGTGGAAGCAGGATCACCCGGACGGGGTGGCCCTCTGCTACATCAACACCTCCGCCGCGGTGAAGGCGGAGTGCGACTACTGCTGCACCTCCTCCAACGGGGAGGAGGTGATCCGCGCGATCCCGCCCGAGAAGGAGATCCTGTTCGTGCCGGACTATTACCTGGGCTCCTATCTGAAGGCCCGGACCGGCCGGCCGATCCATCTGTGGAAGGGATACTGCCCGGCCCACGCGGCGATCACGCCGGAGGGGGTGGATCGCCTTCGGGAGCGCCACCCCGAGGCGGAGTTCCTCATGCACCCGGAGTGCGGGTGCCTCACCAAGCAGATGGACCTGGCGGACCGGATCCTCTCCACCGATGGGATGATCCAGTACGTCCGCAGCTCCTCCGCGAAGGCGTTCATCGTGGCCACCGAGAACGGCATCCTCTACCGGATGCGCAAGGAGAACCCGGACAAGCTCTTCATCCCGGCCAGCGAGCAGGCCGGCTGTCACCACATGCAGCGCAACACCTTGGAGAAGGTCCTGCGGTCCCTCGTGACGCTGCAGTACCCGGTGACGGTTCAGCCGGAGACCTCCCGCCGGGCGCTGGTCTGCATTCGCCGGATGCTGGAGATCTCCGAGCAGGGGACAGGTTGGTGCCTGGCACCAACCTGGCACCAATCTGTCCCTGGCGCCGATCTTGACCCGGTTCTGGCGTTGGCCAACGACCTCAGCTGAAAGTGGTATACTTAAATAAGGAATGGTCTTAACCCCATGAGCAACATCGTGTTCCGATTCGGAGGAGAGGGTGGGGAAGGGGTGATCTCCACCGGCGATCTTTTCACGACCGGCTGCGCCCGCAGCGGGCTGGAGATCTACACCTTCCGGAGCTACCCGGCAGAGATCAAGGGGGGGCACGCCATGATCCAGATCCGGGTGGCCGACAGCAACGTGCTCTTATCGCGCGGGGACGGGGTCGATGTCCTTGTTGCCTTCAACAAGGAGGCATACGACCGTCACTACAAAGAGTTGAAGGACGGCGGGGTGCTCCTCTTCGACAACACCGATTTCCTGCCGGCGGAGGACAGCCGAACCGTCAAGTACCCGGTCCCATTCAACAAGATTGCCATGGAGGAGGTCGGGCTCCGGCTGACCAAGAACATGGTGGCCCTGGGATCTTTGAGCGAGCTGTTCGGCGTCCCTCAGGAGAAGTTCAAGGAGCTGATCCGCGAGAAGTTCGGCAGGAAAGGGGAGGCGGTCGTTGAGAAGAACCTCCAGGCTCTGGGGGCCGGCGCCAGGTACGTCCGGGAGAATCTCAAGAAGAGCGATTCGTTTCGCGTGAGCCCCTCCGGTCGCCAGCCCCGGCTGGTTCTCTCCGGCAACGAGGCCCTCTGCCTGGGGGCGATCGCATCGGGGCTGAAGGTGTACGCCGGATACCCGATCACGCCGGCCAGCTCCATCCTGGAGTTCCTGGCCAAGGAGCTTCCCAAGGTGGGCGGGGTGGTGATCCAGACGGAGGATGAGATCGCCGCGCTGGGGGTTGTCTGCGGGGCTTCCTTCGCCGGGAAGAAGGCGATGACCGCTACGTCCGGGCCCGGTTTCTCCCTCATGGTGGAGATGCTGGGGCTGGCGGTCATGGCGGAACTTCCGCTGGTCATCGTGGACGCCCAGCGGGCTGGACCCTCCACCGGGATGCCGACCAAGGCGGAGCAGGCGGACCTCATGATGGCGATCCATGCCGGACACGGGGAGGCGCCGCGGGTCGTGATGGGGCTCTCCAGCGTGGAGGACTGCTTCTACGGGATGATCCGGGCCTTCAACATCGCCGAGACGCTCCAGACGCCGGTCATCGTCCTGAGCGATCAGGGGCTGGCGCAGCGGGAGGCCTCGGTCACCAAGCCGGACACCTCCGCCATCGAGGTCCAGGAACGGCGCAAGCCGACCTCGGAGGAGCTGGCGAGCTACCAGCGGTTCAGGATCACCTCCGACGGCATCTCCCCGATGACGGTGCCCGGGATGCCGGAGGGATTCTACGCGGCGACCGGGATCGAGCACACCGAGGCCGGCCAGCTCAACTACGAGCCGGAGAACCACAACAGGATGATGGCCAAGCGGGCCAAGAAGCTGGAGGGGATCCTGAAGATGCCGTGGATCACCCGCACCTACGGGCTGGAGCATCCGGAGGTGGCAGTGATCGGCTGGGGCTCCGAAGAGGGGGTGATCCGCGAGGCGGTGGAGAGGGGCGTGGGGATGGGGCTGAAGGTGGGATCCCTGCATCCGAAGATCCTCTGGCCGTTCCCTGCAGAGGCGATCAACCGCTACCTCTCCAACGGCACCCGGCGCGTGGTCGTCCCGGAGCTGAACTACTCCGGCCAGTTCGCGGCCCTTCTCAAGCAGCACCTGAAGAATCGGGAGATCGAGGTGATCTCCATGGCCAAGGGAGGAGGAATTCCATGGACGCCCGCCGATGTGCTGGCGAAGGTGAAGGAGGCGATGGCAAAACATGCCTAAGCTGGCAGCGACCCAATACAAGACGAAGGTCGAGCCGGTCTGGTGCCCGGGCTGCGGGGACTTCGGCGTCCTCAACGCCCTCTGCAACGCCTTGGCCGCCAAGGAGGTGGATCCCAAGAACATGGTCTTTGTCTCCGGAATCGGCTGCTCGGGGCGGCTGCCCCCGTATGTGAAGTCCTACGGCTTCCACACCGTGCACGGCCGGGTCCTGCCGATCGCCACCGGGATCAAGGTGGCGAACCCGGATCTCACCGTCGTGGCGGTGGGGGGCGACGGCGACGCCTTTGCCATCGGCGGCGGCCACATCCCGCACATGGCGCGGCGGAATCCGACGGTGGTCTACATCGTGATGGACAACGGGACCTACGGCCTCACCAAGGGACAGGCCAGCCCCACGGGCCCGCTGGGGATGAAGACAGGGGCCTCCCCCTACGGCACGATCGAGCCGCCCCTGAACCCGATCGCCATGGCCCTGGCGTACGACATCTCCTTCGTGGCGGCCGCCTACTCCGGCAAGAACAAGGAGCTGGAGGCCCTGATCGTCCGCGCCCTTTCCCATCGGGGCTTCTCCTTCATCAATGTCATCTCCCCCTGCATCACCTACTACAACACCTACAGGGAGCTCCCGCCGCTCCTGGCCGGCGTCCCGGAGGAGCACGACGTCAAGGACCGGGCGAAGGCCTTTGAGCTCGCCCTCAAGACCGACAAGATCCACCTCGGCCTCTTCTATGAGGTGGAGAAGCCCACCTTCGAGGAGCGCCTCCGCGGGGTGATCGACCAGTCCGAGGCCGCTGGCATCCCCCGCCTCGACGAGATCTTCCTCGACTTCGCCTGATCGGCAGTCCGTTTCTCAAAGGCCCACTTCAAAACCCGCGGTAGATTTCCCGCCGGTGCCCGATTCTCACCACGAGCACGACGAGCCGAGCATGCTCGGCGCTGTAAACCACGCGGTACTCTCCCACCCGTGCGCGATAGAGCCCCTTCAGCCCCTTCAGTTTCTTCACGCCCGGTGGGTGCGGGTTGTTGGCAAGCGCCAGGATGGAAGCGTCTACGCGCCGCCGCGCATCCCGGGGCAGGGAAGCCAGATCACGCGCTGCGGCAGGCGTGATCTCCAATCGGTAGGTCACTCAGGCCAGCCCCAGCTCGCGCCGCACCTTTTCGTAGGGGATCGGTTTCCCTGATCTCAGCGCTTTCTTGGCCAGGTTGAGGTCGATCTTGTCCTCCAGCTCCTCGAGAAAGGCCAAGTCGGAAATGGGGACCACTGCGGCCAGGGGTTTGCCACGCCGGCGCAGGACGATGCGCTCCCCCCGGTAGGCGACGCGGTTGATCGTGTCGGCAAACGCGTCCCGGGCCTTGCTGGCGGTCAAGTCGTTTCCCGACAGGGATTCACTTTTGTCCGATTTGTACATGTCGTACCTCCAGTACAAGTCTAGCCTATGGCCCCCCCCTTCTGTCAAGGGCGGCAGATCTTCCTCGGCTTCGCCTGATCCAGCAGCGGCCTCTCACAAC
>CAYJQV010000061.1:0-8464 GCA_964372395.1 uncultured Planctomycetia bacterium
GGAGCGAGGCCGAGAGAGAGGCCGGCCGCCTCGGCGGGGCGGCCGAGCCGTCCTGCGAACCCCGCCTCCCGGACCTTCGGCCGGAGGAATCGGTTGCTCCGCGCCCGCGCCGGCTCACCGCTTCCTCTTCGCCTCCAGCGCCCGGATCCGGTCGCGCAGCCGGGCCGCCTCCTCGAACGCCTCCGCGGCTACCGCTGCCTTCAGCCGCTCCCGGAGCTGATCCATCTCCTCCTTGGGCGCCGGCGGCTTGGCCCTCTGCTTCTCGGGCGGGGCCTGCCCGACGTGGTGGGTCGATCCGTGGATCTTCTTCAACAGCGGCGAGAGGAACCGCTGGAAGCTCTCATAGCAGCCGCCGCATCCCAGCCGGCCGCTCTTTCGGAAATCCTCGTACCGCATGCCGCACCGGGCGCAGGCGGCCTGCCCGGCGGGGAGGCGGCCCTCCACCTCCGGCTTGACCCCGAAATCAGCGAGCCCCGCCAGGAGGTCCGCCAGCCCGAAGCTCTCCGCCGCAGCCGAGCCCTTCTCCTGCGCGCAGGCCTGGCAGAGGTGCAGCTCGCGCGTCTCGTCGTTGATCACCTCGGTCAGATGAACCGTCGCCTCGCGCTCCCCGCACAGATCGCAGGTCATGAGGGGACGCTCCATTTTGGGACACTCCTTGAAGGAGTGTCCCATTCGCTTTGCAAATGGAGCGCCCCCATCAGTACCTCACGCCGTCGGTTTTGGTGGCGGTGCGGAAGTCGCGCATCAGCTTGAGCGTGGTCCGGCCCGGTTTGCCGCTGCCGATCACGCGGCCGTCGATCTTCACGATCGGGGCGATCTCCGCGGCCGTGCCGGTGAGGAAGCATTCCTCCGCGTTGTAGAGGTCGTGGCGGGTCATCATCTCCTCGCGCACCGCCCGGCGGGCCTTGCCGGCCAGCTCGATGACGCAGCCCCGGGTGATCCCCCTGAGGATCCCCGCGTGGACCGGCGGGGTGCGCAGGATCCCGTCCCGCACGATGAAGATGTTGTCGCCGGTGCATTCGGCCACGTAGCCGTGGGCGCTCAGCATGATCGCCTCCTCGACCCCGGCGTTGGTCGCCTCGATCTTGGCCAGGATGTTGTTGAGGTAGTTGAGCGACTTGATCTGCGGGTTCAGCGCCTCGGGGAGATTCCGCGGGGTGGGCACCGTCACGATCTCCATCCCCTCCCGATAGACCCGCTCGGGGTAGAGGACGATCTTGTCGGCGATCACGAAGAGCGTGGGCATCCTGCATTTTCGCGGATCCAGCCCTAAATCTCCCGGCCCGCGGGTCACCACCAGGCGGATGTAGGCATCCTTGAGGCGATTGGCCCGCAGGGTCTCCACCACCGCCCGGATCACCTGCTCCTTGCGCATCGGGATCTTCAGCAGAATCGTGTGCGCCGACTCGAAGAGCCGATCCACGTGCTCCCGCAGCTTGAAGACCAGGCCGTCGTACGACCGGATCCCTTCGAACACCCCATCCCCGTAGAGGAGGCCGTGATCAAAGACCGAGATCCTCGCCTCCGGCGCCTCCACCAGCTTGCCGTTGAGATAAATCTTCAGGCCCATAGTTGTCCGTCCCTTAATGAGTAGATCCGCTGAGCCACCTCGGTGACCGCCGGCTCGTGCGTGGCGATGACCAGCGCGGTCCCGCGCTCCCGATTCAAACGAAGCAGAAGATCCAGGATTCCCTTGCCCGTCGCCGAGTCCAGATTCCCCGTCGGCTCGTCGCAGAAGAGGATCCGCGGGTCATTCATCAGGGCGCGCGCGACCGCCACCCGCTGCTGCTCCCCGCCGGAGAGCTCCGCCGGCAGATGACCCGCCCGATCGCCCAACCCCACCTGCTGCAGCAGCTCCTGCGCCCGCCCCCTGAGCTGCGATCCGGAGATCCCGTTCCGACCGATCCAGCCCGGCAGCGCCACATTCTCCCAGGCCACCAGCTCCGGGACCAGATGATAGAACTGGAACACAAAGCCGAACGCCTTGTTGCGCAGCACCGAGATCTCCCGGTCGCGCAGCCGCCACAGTTCCCGCCCGTCGAACTTCACCCGGCCCGCCGTCGGACGGTCCAACCCGCCCAGGAGATGCAGGAGCGTCGACTTGCCCGCCCCCGAGGGGCCGACGATCACGGCCAGCTCCCCCGCCCCGACGCGAAGATCCACCCCGCGCAGGACCTCGAGGGTCCGCACACCGACGCGGTAGTTCTTCCGCAGCCCTATCCCCTCCAGGAGCGCGCTCATTCATACCGCAGCGCCCGGGCCGGGTCCAGCCGAGCCGCCACCCAGGCCGGATACAGGCAGGCCGCCCAGCTGATCGCCAGCGCCGCCGCCCCGACCAGCGCGACATCCGGCCACTGGAGCTGGACCGGAAGGTGATCGATGTAGTAGATGTCCGCCGGCAGCCGGATGAACTGGTACTTGGCCAGCGCCGCGCACAGCACCCACCCCAGCCCCATCCCCGCCGCCGTCCCCGACAGGCCAATCAGCATCCCCGTGGCCATGAAGACGCGCCGGGTCCCGGCCTGCGTGCTTCCCAGTGATTTCAGGATCCCGATCTCCTTGGTCTTGCCCACCACCAGCATGAGCAGCGTGGCGATGATGTTGAAGCAGGCGACGAGCACGATGAGCGTCAGGATCACGAACATCGTCACCTTCTCCAGCTTGAGCGCCGCAAAGAGGTTCTCATTCATCTCCATCCAGGTGACCACCCAGTGCGGATAGCCGAACCGACGCTGGAGGATCCCCTTGACCTGCGGCGCCTGCACCGCCTCCTTCAACCGGACCTCGATCCCGGAGACCGCTGTGGGACGCTTGAAGAGCTTCTGAACCGTCTCCAGCGAGGCCAGCACCAAATGCAGGTCGTACTCGTACATCCCCGTGGAGAACTCCCCGCCCACGCGGACCGGCTGGGGCTTGCCCTCCTCGCCGCCCACGAGCTGCAGGGTGTCTCCGACGGCCAGGCCCCACCGGCGCGCCAGCTCCGACCCCACCATCACCTCCCCCGGCTTCGGCGGCCATTCGCCGTTGGTCACCGATTGGGCCAATCGCGTCACCCCGGCGCCCCGCACCGGATCCATTCCCCGGAGCAGGACGCCCTGCGCCTCCTCTCCATGACGCAGAAGGGCCTGCACCTGCAGGACCGGAGCCGCTGCGACGACATCGGGCACCTGAAGGATCTGTTCCCCCAATCGCTCCGGGTCCGGGATTCCCCCCTCCGCTTGAACAAGCAGGTGGGGATTGGCGCCCACGATCCGGCCCTCCAGATCGGCGTCAAAGCCGGACATGACCCCCAGCACCGTGATGAGGGCGCCCACCCCGAGGGCGATCCCGACCACGGAGATCGCGGCGATCACCGAGACGATCGGCTGCTGGCGCCTCAAGCCGCCCAGGTACCGCACCGCCAGGAACAGCTCGTACCTCATCGGTCACGCCGCCTCCTTGCAAAGGCGGTTCCAGACCGAAAGCAAATCCTCGCCGCTTTCGGAAAATCCACCGAGTGAACGCAGCCACTTTCGGATGTACGCCCTGTCGAGACTTTTCCCCTTCCTCAGCAACACCGCTTTTGTATCTTCCAAGTCGATTGCACGACCCGCGAAGATCTTGTGGATGATCAGGTCCTCCGGCGACGCGAACCGAGCGGGAGTCCCGTCCACCTCAATCTTCACCGCCCGTCGGATGGCTTTCTGTTCATAGGGCGTGTTCGAGAAAAGAAAATCAACCCGGAAGCCTGACTCAGGGCCCTGAACAACCAGCACCTTCGTTTGTTCGGCAAACCGCTCCGGATCAGGACGCAGGGACCGCAGTTTGAGCGCCTGAGCGCATGCGTACACCTGCTCGAACTGATCGGTGTCCACTCCCAGCGTGATGTCTATATCCTGAGTCAGGCGCGGCCTTCCATGCATCAGGACCGCCTGCCCTCCGATGATCATGTAGGGGATCTTGCGGTCATCCAGCGCCCTCGCAATTCTACCGATGAGCTGTTGGATCACCGGCCGCTCCGGTTGATCATGGCCGCAATGCGCAGCCTCGGCTCAAGGTCTCCGAAGTCTCCTGGCTTCCTTAGCGCACCGAGTGCTCGAGCCTCTTCATAAAGGTCGTCAAATATACGGAATGCGTCTTGAGACGACAACTTGGATTGGCTCAGCTCTTGTCGCTCCCACTCATGAAACCGCTTCCACTGCTCCTCGCGTTTGCGCCACTGCTCCTTGGTCATCTCCTGTCCTCCGGGCGCAGCGTGGGAAAGAGGATCACGTCGCGGATCGAGGGCTGGCCCGTGAGCAGCATCGCCAGCCGATCGATCCCGATCCCCAGCCCGCCGGCCGGCGGCATGCCGTATTCGAGCGCCTCCACAAAATCGACATCCATTGTCTGCGAGTACTCCTTGGCCACCTCGGCGTACGCCTGGAGGCGCTGCCGCTGCTCCACCGGGTCGTTGAGCTCCGTGTAGGCGTTGGCGATCTCGAGCCCGGCGATGAAAAGCTCAAACCGGTCCGCCAGCTCCGGCCGCTCCGGCTGAACCTTCGCCAGCGGCGAGAACTCCATAAAGTAGTCCACCACGAAGACCGGCCGATCCCCGGCCTCCGGTTCGAACTGCTCGGCGATGAAGTTGAGGAGCCACGAGCGGGAGAGCTTCTTGCCGGCGGGGACCTTCACCTCCACCCCCTTGGCCTTGAGCTTGCCCGCCCATTCCTCCGCCGAATCGCCCGGACGGATCCCGTACTCCTTCTCCATGTGGCCCGCGAAGGAGAACCGTTTCCAGGGCCGCTCGAGGTTCACCGCCCTGCCTGCCCATTCGAACTGCAGCGTTCCCTTCAGCTCCGCCGCCAGGGTGGTCACGAGCTCCTCGGCGAGCGCCATCATGGTCCGGCAGTCGCCGTACGCCTCGTACACCTCCAGCATGGTGAACTCCGGGTTGTGCCGGGTGGAGATCCCCTCGTTGCGGAAGTTCCGGTTGATCTCGTACACCTTGTCGAACCCGCCGACGAGCAGGCGCTTCAGGTACAGCTCCGGGGCGATCCTGAGGTAGAGATCCATGCCCAGCGCCTGGTGATGCGTCTTGAACGGCCGCCCGGCTGCTCCGCCGGGGATCGGCTGCATCATCGGCGTCTCCACCTCCAGGAAGCCCCGCTCGTCCAGGATGCGGCGCACCCCGCTCACCAGCCGGCTGCGGGCGGCAAACAGATCCCGCGCGGGCGGGTTGGCCAGGAGGTCGAGGTAGCGCTTTCGGTATCGGATCTCGACGTCCTTCAGCCCATGCCACTTCTCCGGCGGGGGCCGCAGCGCCTTCGAGAGAAGCTGCCAGCGCTCCACCCGGATGCTCTGCTCGCCGGTCCTGGTCCTGAAGCAACGGCCCTCCACGCCGACGATGTCCCCCAGGTCCAGATCGCCCAGATCCGCGTAAGGCTGCGAAAGCCCTTCCTCTGAGAAGAAGAGCTGGACCTTTCCCTCCTGATCGCGCAGATCCGCGAAGGTCTTCTTGCCGTGGCTGCGGATCGCCGTCAGACGACCGGCCGCACGCACCTCCCGGCCTTCCTGAAAACCCCCCAGGATCTGCCGGATCGCGCCGTCCCGTTTGAAGACAGCGCGGTACGGATCGATCCCGCGCTTCCGGACCGAGCTCAGCTTCGTAAGGCGTTGTTTTATAAGCTGATCCAGCGTTTCCATTAAACCTTTTATTATAGACGCCTTCCCAACGGAAGGAAAGCCCATCCGACCCCCAGCAGGCAGACGCCGACGAACCAGTCTCCCCAGCGCAGATACGGACTCCGGCCGGGACCGGCCAACCACGGCGCCAGGGCCGCTGCGGTCTCAAACCGCTTCACCCGCGCGGGCGGCGGCAGCCGCCTGCCGAAGGGGTCCACCCAGCCGGTCCAGCCGCTGTTGGCCGCCCGGCCGACGGGCACGCGGCACTCGACCGCGCGGAAGACCGAGGCCTGCAGATGCTGGAGTGACGCGGCCGAACGGCCGAACCAGGCGTCGTTGGTCAGAACAAAGAGGGTCCGCGCTCCCTCCCGCACGAAGCGCCGGGACAGCCCCGGGAAGAGATCCTCAAAACAGATGAGCACGGAGAACGGCGGCACCGATTGGAACGCCTTGAGCCGGAAGATGGTGAACCGCCGGCCGGGTGAAAAGTCCCCGATCGGAACGACGTTGTTGAGCCATCCCAGGAGAGGCTTGAGCGGCACATACTCCCCGAAGGGGACCAGGTGGAGCTTGTCGTACCGCTCGAGCCGGTTCCCTTCCGGATCCAGAAGGAGCGCGCTGTTGAAAAGCCGCCCGGTCCCCCTCTCCTCGGTCGGGACGCCGACCAGCAGGGGAATCCTGGCCGACCGGGAGACCCGATCCAGCCGCTCGCCAACCGACGGGTCTCCAAGGAAACCGGGAACCGCCGTCTCCGGCCAGACGACGAGATCCGGCCGCTCGCCGGCCGCCTCGAGGGTGAGGGCCTCGTACCGCTGCCAGATCTCCTCCCGAAACGATTCCTCCCATTTCAGCGTCTGAGGGACGTTGCCCTGGAGGAGGGCCACACTCCTGGGCGGGGAGGCGCGATGGGTGACCGGCAGCGGGGCCGGCGCCAGCCGGAACCAGCCGTAGACAAGGCACCCGGCGATGGCGGCCGCGGCGAGCGCCAGAGACCCTGCCCGGCCGGACGCCGTCCGCACCTGCAGCGCCCTGTGCAGAGATCCATTCACCAGGACGACGACGAAGGAAACGCCGTACGCGCCGGCCAGATCCGCCACCTGGATGAGGGGGATCCACTCCCACTGGGTATGGGCCAGGAGATTCCAGCCGAAGCCGGTGAGGAGAACCGCCCGCAGGTATTCCAGGAGGGCCCAACCGGCCGCGAGGATGACCGGGGAAGCCGGGGACCCGCCCGATGCCCGGTCCCTCCCGATCACCCACTGAGCGAAGAGAGCCCACGCCCCGAAGTAGAGGGCCAGGTACGCGACGAGCAGGATGGTCCCCGCCACCGTCACATGCCCCACCCACCAGAGGGATCCGCCGAAGAAGAGGAGCCCCGCGAGGGTGCCGAGTGCGAAGGCCGCGCGGGGCCCGGCGTTCCGGAGGGCGGCCAGCCAGGGGACCAGGGCAACCCAGGCCAGCCAACCCTGGTCAAAGGGCGGGTAGCTGAAGAGGAGGAGAAGCCCCGAGGAGAGGGCTCCTCCCCAGCGACGGCTCACCAGCCTGGCGGCTGCCGGGCCCGCTACTGCTTTCCTCCGACGGTCGGGAAGCCGGTCGAGGTGACGATCCGCATCGCCTCCTCATCGCTGAAGCCCCGGTCCACAAGAGCCGTGTAGTAGTTGCGGGTGAAGGTGGCCAGGTTCTGAGCGATCTGCGGCTCGGCCAGCTTCTTCGCCATGCTCTCGAGCATGACGCTCATCATCTGCCCCATCATCGGAACCATCATCTGCTCCATCATCGCCTGCGCCTGCGCCATCTCCTCGGGCGACGGCTCCCGCCCGGCCGGCGCCGCCTGGCCCTGGCCGCCGTGCTCCTGCTCCTGTCCCTGCCCGGCGCCCGCCAGTGCCGCTTGACCCTGTCCGCCTTGCTCCTGGCCCCCATGCTCCGCCGCCAGGGCCGTTCCACCGACGCCTGCCAACGCCACCGCGAGCACCATCACCAACGCAGCCCGACTCATCCGCTCCTCCTCCTTTAAAGGTGTACCTGGCACCAACCTGTCCCCAGAATGCCTCACGCGCCATGGCACTTCTTGTATTTCACCCTCCTTCCCGCCTCATCTGTTTTTCCGCACGGGCAGGGATCATTCCTGCCCACCTTCGGATGGTCCCGGCGATAGGTTCGCGTCGCCTCCTCCAGCGCCGCCGGCCCCGGCTCCGGGCCCGGAGAGAGCGGCTCCGTTGCCGCACCGAACCGCATCGCCGGATTCATCCGGGACGGTGCGGCCGGCGCCGCGGGGCTGGGGGCATCGGGATGAAGGAACTCCGTCGGCGCCAGGATGCGCGGCGCCTGTTCCGCCCGCACCGCCTGGATCTTGAAGAGGAGCTCCACCACGTCCGAGCGGACCGCCTGCACCATCTGGGTGAACATTTGAAACGCCTCGTGCTGGTACTCGACCAGCGGATTCTGCTGGCCGTAGACCCGGTAGCCGATCCCCTCGCGCAGGTGATCCATGGCGTAGAGATGGTCCTTCCACTTGGAATCGATCACCTGAAGCATGATCCACTGCTCGAACCGGCGCATCTCGTCCGGTCCCAGCGACGCCTCCCGCTGAGCGTACGCCTCCTCCAGCGCCTGCGTCAGCCGCTCCCCCAGCTCTTCCCGCCCCATCCCGCTCAAACCGGCAAGGGAGAGACCGAACCGGCCCTGCAGGGATTGGGCCAGATCGGGGAGGGTCCACTCCTCCGGGTCCAGATGTTCCGGTGCATGCAGGTCCAGCAGGCCCAGCCCGGCCTCCTCGATCATCTCGAGGATCTTTGACTTGAGGTCCCTCCCCTCCAGGACC
>CAYJQV010000062.1:0-8350 GCA_964372395.1 uncultured Planctomycetia bacterium
GGCGGGGCCTAAAGCGACGCGTTCCAGATCCTGCGGATTCCTCTTCCTCGATGTCCCGTTCGCTCCGCGACCGCTCCCCAGGTCCAGCGCGGGCACAAGATGGTCGCCAGTTCCTCCAAGGATTCTGCGCGGTACCGGATCACCCGATCCTGGTTGACGACACTGTAGCGGCCTCCCTCCATAAAAACGCAGACGGTGTGGGCGTAGCCGCCCTCCCCGTAAAGACTGAAGACGAAGGAATCCACCCCCTGACGCTCCAGCACCGCTTGAGCCAGGAGGGCGTAGTCCTCGCAGTCGCCGCTGCCGCGCGCAAGAAACTCCTCGGGAGACTGCCAGTAGTCGGCCTCGCCAAACAGACGGGCGTCCTCCTGGAAGCGCATCTGCCGGATGAGAAAAGCCCCCAGCGCCTCAGGGCTGTTGAGCCGCCCTGCCAGAGCATCCAAAGAGGAGCCCATCCACTCGGACTCCGCAGCCGAGCGCTGGCCTGGCCAGCTCAACGCCAGGCCGGCCGTGCAGGCCAGGAGGATCACTCTTCCCCACCGTCTGTCCATGCCGAATCGTCCTCCCCGTGATCCGGGAGAGCTGATCCGGCAAACCGCCCCTGTGCCGGTACCCTGTACCGAAAAAATTAAGGAGGCCCACGAGGGCCTCCTTTCACAAGGTTTCTCCTCGAGAGCTTTGGCAACCCCGCTGTCCGCCTGAAACCTGCAGCGGATCGGTGGCTTTGCGTCCCACCCTCACGAGTGGTTTGCCTTTGTCAGTCTCCCCACCAACCTTCTAAAGAAAGCTTACACGAAATCTCCCAAAAGGAACAAGGTCCAACGTACTTTTTTGCCGCCCCGCCGGCTACTGAACCTCCAGCGTCCGGGTGGAACTCCCGTCGGAGAGGATCACCCGATCCTTCTGGATCTCCACCACCCGCCAGGAGCCGACGCTCTCCCCCGGGCCGACCACCTGATTGTCCACCACCGCGGTCGGGGATTCGGGATCCCAGAGGATTCCGCTCAGGATCATCCCCTCCGGGTTGTCGACCGTGGGGGCCGGCCGGTCCGGCTGGCGGTCGGCCAGGAAGGGGTTCTCCTTCCATTCACCGGATGAGGGTTCCGCTGCCGATGCAGCGGCCGCCGGCGCCGCGGCCTGCCGAAGAGCCTGCGGCGATCCCGCATCTCCGACCGGGGTCGGCCCGGGCAATCCCTGGCGCGGCCGATCCCCCGGCCTGAAAAGGGCTCTCGTCCAAACGACCACCACCAGCAGACCCAGGACAGCCAGGGTGATCCACTGCTTCCGGCTAAGAGACATGATCCTCCCTCCCGAACGCCAGCTCCAACGACAGGGTCGCCCGCAGCCGGGGAAGCAGCCGCTCGTCCCGGCCGATCCTGAACTGCCGCACCCGGACGACTCCCGCGCTGCCGCGGTGCAGATCTCCCAGGAAGCTGCCAATCGAGCGGTATCCTCCCTCCAACTGAAGCTCCACCGGAAGCCAAACCGGTTCCTCCGCCGATCCCTCCCGGGGCGTGCCGGGAGAAACGGAGAGGAACTGGACCTGGTGCGATTCCGCCAGGCCTTGCAGGGCGGAGAGCGCCTCCGAGCTTTTCGAGACGGACGGAAGCAGCGGGATCGGGGAGTTTCTCATCTGCTCAAGCAGACGCCATGCCTCCTCCATCTCGGAACGGAGCGCTTCCCGTTCCCCCTGCATCGTTCGAATCCTGCCCCAGGCGGGGACGTACAGCACCCAAAGGAGCAGCAGGGAAAGGCCGAGCCCCGCCGCAACCGCTGCCCGCGGTTGCCGGCGCATCCAGGCCTGGCAAACCGGCCACCAGGATCCGATGTCGGCCTTCATGGAAGCCGCCCGCCCACCTCGAATTCAAGCCCCCCGCCGGTTCCCTCCATCCGCCGGGAGGACTTGAGCTGAACCTCGACGAAAAGCTCTCCCTTGAGCCGGGTCATGAACTGCCCCAGCAGCTGATCGGACCCCGCCGCGGCCCTGCGGATCCGGCCCCGCAGAGAGACCTCCTTGTCCTGCAGGACCAGATCGGTCAGGTAGAGCTCACCCGGCGTGAGGAGGCTGACCCTCCGGAGAAGCTCCTCACAGGAGGGATCGCTGCGGAGCTGCTGGGTGGCCGAAACCGTTGCCCGCGCCGCAGGAAGCTGCGTCTCCACCGCCTGCTTCTGGATCCGCAGTGCCGCCACCTGCTTCGTCAGGCTCTGCCGATACACCTGCAGGCCGACCCAGAGGAGCACCAGACCCAGGGCCACCGCCGTCGCCGTGCCGGTCAGCGCGGCGCGCTGAACCTGGATCCGAGCCGCCTCCTTCAATTCCGCGGGGAGCAGGTTGAGACCCCGGCCCTGCGCGTGGGCCGCTCCCAGCGCCGGAACGAAGCCCAAGTCCGAGGGGGCCACTCCCTCCGGCAAACCGACTCGAATGCCGAGTCTCTGCTCGAGCCAGCTCCCCAACCCCTTGAGCTGCCCGCCCCCTCCGATGAGCAGAAGCCTCTCGATGGCGCCGGAAGGGTTCGTCTCACCGTAGAACGCGAGGGACCGCTCGACCTCCACCGCCAGCCGCTCCAACCCTCCGCGAAGGAGAGAGAGAAGCTGGACCTTCGAGATCCCCTTCGTGACCGTTTCCGGGGCATCCTCGCCGGGAATCCCGATGCCGCGCTTCACCGTCTCTGCCTCCGCCTCGGTAAGCCCCACCTGGCCCTGGGTCGACATGAGAACCGCGGTCATTGCATGTGTGAGATCCGATCCCCCAACAGGAATCTTCCGGCTGAAGAGGGGACGCCCGCTTCGCACCACCACCAACTCCGATCCGCGGTGGCCAAGCTCCAGAAGGGCTGTGGGCTGGTCCCCTGCGGGCAGGCGCAGAGACCACTGCGCCAACGCAACCACCTTCGGGATGAGCTGGTTCGGTTTCACTCCCGCCTGGCCGAGCAGATTCAAATGCTCCCGAATCGCCGCCGACGGAAACGCCCCGGCGAGGAGCTTCAGCTTCCGCTTCTGGTCCTCCTCCACCTCCTCGAGCCGTTCGAAATCCACACCCATCTCCTCAGGGGGCACCGCGAGGAACCGCTGCAGCTCCCATCGGACCGCCTCCTGAAGCTCTGCGGCCGGCATGGCCGGCGTGAGGATCTGGCGTACGCAGGCAAAGGAGTCATCCACCACACTGACCACGTGGTCCACCTGATCCACGCGGATCCCGTCCAGCAGCGAGCGAAGGGCCGCTGCCTGCACGTGCACGTCCGCCTGGGCCGGCAGCTCCGCCACCCGGCCTGCAGCGACTGCAGAATGCGATCCCTCCGCCTCCAGCAGAGTCAGCTTGTAGGAGGAGCTGCCCAGATCCAGCGCCAGGATCCGCCTCTTCCTCGGCATCAGGGCTCCGTCCAGTCGGATTGGATGTACGCCACCTGGCTCTGGGGAGAGGCGTCGTCCGCCACCAGGGTCTGGCGCACCTGGCGGGCATAACTCTGCCCGGTCGCCGTGATCGTCCCTGTGGAGCTCACCCGCGCCCCGATCGCCTCCAGGGTGGAAATCCTGACGCGTTTTGGATTTTGCTGTCCGTCCTCGGTGGTGCGCAACCGAAGGTACCGCACGTTGGTCTGAGCGGTGAAGGTATCGGTCCGATCGGTGGCGCCATTGTTGTTCACCGTCACGACCGTCGTGTAGCCCGTCCCGTCGGTGGAGACAGCCCAGATGTAATCCCTCGGCCGGGTGGAAGAGGACGGCGAGAGGAATCGGACCTTATTGATCGTCATAGGATAAGGAAAGGTGACGATGAGGTCCTGCGGCGAATTGTCCTTCGGCTCATCCAAGGATTCCCAATAGGTCGAACCATCTCCGTCAATCGCCTTGGCCGGCCCGATGGAGCCATTCGTCTGGCTCGGGCTGTCCGATGCGGCCGAGCCGTTGGCCGCCAGGGCGAAATCCCAGCGCTCGACCACCATCGTGTAGCTGCCCGCCCCCAGGTTCTCCGTGGTTCCCGCGGTGGTCCAGCCCTCCCCCCGCCCGCCGCTGCCGGCCGGGGTCTTCAGATTCCAGATCGCCTTGTGCAGACCCGCCTCCGCCAGCCAGAAGGTCTGTGCGTCTGTCTCCTCCCAACCGCTGTTGGCGATGAAGACGCCGGCCGCGTACAGGAACCCGCCCGCCACGCTGACCAGAAGGATCGTCACCGAAAGGGTCATCACCAGAACCGAGCCCCGCTGGCTCACAGGTTTCGCCTCCGTATCCTCTCGACCAGCCGGAACGTCTCATCGCTCTTCCGGACCAGGGTCAGATCGATCGTCGCCACCGAGCCGCTCACCGACAGGTCGGAGGTCGTCGGGGGCCGGATGTCCCTCATCAAGAGATCGCCGTTTCCGTAGGTGAAGGTTCCATTGATTCCGCCGCTTAAACTGGCCTTCCGCAACTGGTAGGTAGACTGGGTAAAGGCTGGGGGCCACGACTCTGCGGCGTTGTACAGGTACAGGATATACGAGTTGTTGACCCCGCTCTCCCGCACGGTGTACCGGATGGCGTCATTGGCGTCGTTCTGCAGGGCGGTGGCCAGCCGGAGGTCCCGGATCGCCCGCTCCATCCCGTGCCGGCTCTGCCTCTGGAGCTCCATCCGGTCCTGCTGGCTCGCCCAGGCAAGCAGGATCGGGTTGATGGAAAAGGCGGTCGCCGTCATGAGCACCGCAAAGAGGAGCACGGTGATGAGAAGCTCCACCAGCGTGACCCCTGCATCGCGCTGCCCGGCTCGGGCGCGGGGATTGGCGGACAGGCCGGTCCGGGGGAGGGGGGCGGCTGCCCAGGCCGGCTCGGCCGCCCCACCGGGGCGGCCGGCCTCTCTCTCGGCCTCGCTCGTCCCTCGCGCGGCTCGGGACACCGTGGCCGCTCGGCCTGCGAGAGGCCTGTGCCCCCGCCCCCCATCCCCCTGGCCGGCCCACCCCCGTTCCCCGGCCGGAGGTTGGGGGATGGGAAAGGGTGGCTGTCCCCTTTTCCGGGCAAGTCTGCTCACCCCATCGCCCGAGCCGGCCAGCCGCGGGCCGTGCCGGCCGGGGTCCCGCGAGGGGATGGGCTGGCGGCGCGCCGTCGGGAGGCCGAGCGGGCAGGGTTCGCCAGTGCGCTGAGAGACCAGCGAGAGCGAGGCCGGACGCCGGAGCGAGGACTGCCTCGCTGGGGCGGTCCGAGCGGCGCGAGCCAGCCCTCCCCGAAGCAGGGAGTCCGGCCGGCTCCGGAACGGCCCTTCAGTTCTCGGTGCGGACCACATGGCTGGTCAGAGAGCTGGAAAGCTCGCCTGTGTTGGTGTTCCAGGTGACGGTCACCACCACCTGCTTGAAATCGCTGTTGGTCCCGGCAGGCTGGGAGACCGTGACCTCGCGGGAAAAGCCGGTCCAGCCGGGGATGGCCGCCTTGGGCTCGCTGGCGATGGAGGCGAAGGCGGTCCCCCTCAGGCGCTCCATCTTCTCCTGAGCCAGCGCGGTCCCCTGCTGCAGATCCTCCGTGTCGGTGGTGGCGTAGATCCCGCGGGTCATCATGAAGGTGGCCGCCGCCACCCCGCCGACTAAGAGGATGATCGCCAGCATGAGCTCAATCAGGGTGAACCCCCCCGTCCTCGCGTCACGCCGCATGCAGGGCCCGCCGGCTCTCGTCCCTCGGCAGGGAAAAGGTGAAGGTGGTCCCGCGGCTCTGTGCGCTCTCCACATGGATCTGTCCCCCGTGCAGCTCGACAATCTTCTTGCAGATCGCCAGCCCCAGGCCCGTGCCTTTGGCTCCCGGCCCGATGATCCGGCCGAACTGCTGGAATTTGTCGAAGAGCTTCGGAAGATCCTCCGCCGGGATCCCCTTGCCCGTGTCGCTCACCCGGCACTCCGCGATGTTGCCGATCTCTTCAATGGAGATCGCGACCTCTCCCTTGGGGGTAAACTTCAAGGCGTTGTCGATGAGATTGGTGAGGACCTGGATGACCCTCTCCCGGTCCGCGAAGGCGACCACCGGCTCCTTCGGGAAGCGGATCTTCACCTGCAGGCCGTTCTCCTGCGCCCGTGAGAGGAAGGGTGCCACCGCCTCCCGGACCACCCCCTCCAGATCGAGGGGGGCCCTGTGCAGCTGCATCCGGCCCGACTCCAGCCTGGAGATGTCCAGGAGATCATCGATGATCCGGCCTAGCCGGTCGATGTTGCGCAGGACGATCTCCAGGGATTTCCTCTGGTGGGGTGTCGTGGAGCCGAGGATCTCTTCCCTGACTTGGCTCACCCCCTCCCGGATGATGGACATGGGAGTCCGCAGCTCGTGCGAGACGTTGGCGACGAACTCGTCCTTCAATCGCCCCAGCTCCTGCAGCTGCCGGTTCGCTCCCTCCAGCTCGGCCGTCCGTTCCATGACGAGGCGTTCCACTCGCGCCGCGTGCCGGAAGCCGGAAATGAGATAGGCCAGCAGGAAGGAGCTCAGGGAGACGGCCAGCCCAACCAGGGTCCAGCGATCGAAGCCTCTCCGGATCAGGAGGAAGGCGGGCAGGGAGAGGGTCACTCCCACTGCGGCGGCCAGGAGCACGCCCAGCCAGAGGCGCCAGCGCTGCTCCCCGTGGGGTGCTGAGGGGAGCCCGGTCTCTTTAGAAGCCGCCTGTTCCGCTCGTCCCGTTGGAGACATAGATGTCGTCGTCCGGGCCGCCGGTAACTGCACCGGCGTCGCTGATGGAGCTCACGTCGGCGGTGTTGTCCGGCCCCACCGACCAGATCACGTAGTAGAGGCCGTTGGCCGAGCGGTCGTACTGGTACTGCGTGGCGGTCGTGGCGAAAGGATCGTTCAAGGCCGAGCCGATCAGCCGCGGCCTCGTGGTGGACGCGGTCAGGGCCGACTGCCAGGTGGCGGAGCCGTCCGCAGGGTACGTCTTCGAGTTGTGGATGTAGTACGACTCCACCGCCACCTGGAGGGCGCGCAGCTCCGCCGCCGCCTTCGCGGTGTTGCCCTCATCGATCATCCCGCGGATCCTGGGAAGGGCGATCCCCAGGAGGATGGCGATCACCGCAATCACGATGATCAGCTCAATCAGGGTAAAGCCTTCTGCCGGTCTCCGTCTCATCGAATCCCTCCTCTTTGTAAGAGCTTGACCATGTCGAACATGGGCAGCAGCAAGGAAGCCATGATGAAGGCGACGATCCCGCCGGCCAGCACCAGGAGCGCGGGCTCCAGGAAGGTGGTAAGCTGCCTCAGGGAATGCCCGACGCGAAGCTCGTAGAAATCGGCGATCCTCTCCAGCATGATGTCCAGCCGCCCGGATTCCTCCCCGACGCGGATCATCTGGATGGCGTCCGGATAGAAGATCCCTCCCACGGAGAGGGTCGGCGCGATCCGCTCGCCGTGCTCCACTGCCTGGTACACCCGGCGGACCTCCTCGGCGAGGACCCGGTTGCCGAGAACCCCCTCCGCCGCCTGCAGGGCCCGCAGGATCGGGATGCCGCTGGCCACGAGGGTGCTCAGCGTCCGGCTGAAACGGGCCACGATCGCCTGATGGAGGATCGGGCCCACGAGCGGCAACCGGAGCAGCCACCCGTCGACCCGCAGCCGCACCTGGGGAACCTGCAGCGTGAGCCTTGAACCGGCACCCAGGAAGATCCCTCCCAGCAGGAGGGCCCACCAGCGTTCTCTCAACGTGGCCCCCACTGCGGCCAGCACCTGCGTCGGGCCAGGCAGGGCAAGCCCCGCCTTCGCAAAGAGGAGGGCAAACTGCGGGACGACGAAGCTGACCACAAAGAGGATAAGGCACAGACTCGCGGCCACGACCAGCGCCGGATAGGTGGTCGCCTCCTGGATGTTTCGGCGCAGGGTCAGGTCCTTCTCCGTGAAATGGGCGAACCGGGAGAGGACCACATCCAGCTTTCCCGTCGCCTCCCCGACCGCGCTTAAACTCACCATGAGCGCCGGGAAGACGCGGGGATGGCGCGTCAGCGCCTGCGAAAAGGAGGAGCCGGCCTCGATCTGCCGACGAACATCCTCCAGGGCCTCCCTCAGGCCCCGGTGGCTCTGCTGCTCCGCCACCGTTCTGAGACTGGAGGTCAGCGAAACGCCGGCCTCCGACAGGTTGGCCAGCTGCACCGCACCGAAGAGAAGCGCCTCCCGGGGGACTCCCCTGCCGGGCGAAAGGATCTCCATGGCCCGAAGGCCGGGGCGCATCTCCTCCATGCGGGTCACCAGATACCCCATCTTCCGCAACCGGTCCGCCAGGGCCACCTGCGATTCTGCCTCCAGGATGCCCCGGATCGGCCGGCCCGCGTCATCCCGCGCCTGGTACGTGAATGTCGGCATCGCTCCCGTCATCCCCTAGCCGCTCGCATCGGATCAGCTCTCCTGCGTCACCCGGACGACCTCATCCACC
>CAYJQV010000063.1:0-8037 GCA_964372395.1 uncultured Planctomycetia bacterium
GCAGGGTTCGCCGGCGGGCTTGAAGTCCGGCGAGAGCGAGGCCGGACGCCGGAGCAGTCGCCGGCCGACGAATAAGGAGGCCGGATTGCGACGGGCCGCGAGATGTGAGCGGCCCTGGACGAGCCGCGCTGGGGCGAGTCGAGCGGTGCGAGCCGGCCCGTCCCGAAGCGGGGAGTGTGGTCGCGGCCGGGCCGTGGGAGGCCAGGACGAGGGGGCGAATCATTCCTGAGGGATTCCGCGCAGCTGAGGCTTGGCCCGGCGCAGGAGATCCTCGTACCACGCCATGTACGTCTGGAACTTCTTCCGGGCGGAGAGGAGCTCCTCGACCCGCTTGCGCTCTTCGGCGCTGGGCTCCGCTTCCTGGGGAACCTTCTTCTCCTCGACGCGGGCGACCAGCCAGCCCTTCGCGGTGGACAAGGGCCCGCCCACCTCACCGGCCTCCAGCTTGAAGAGGGGCTGGAAATCCTGTCCTGTCCACTCCAGGTCCGGAAGGGGATCGGTCGGGCGGAAAAGAGCGGTCGGGACAAGCTTCTGCTTGATCTGCCCGGCGATGCGCGCGAGCTGGTCGGGAACCTGGCGGCAGGCATGCGCCACCTCCTGGGCAAGCCGCGGGTCGGGCAGGGGGAGCACGCTCAGACGGATCTCGGTTTGACTTTGCCGGTATTCCTCCCGGATTTCGGCTTCGGCGACGGCGGGGGTGCCCATCGACCGCTCCAGCAGCTTGCGGATCGTCAAGGACTGGCGGATTTCTTCCTCGAACAGGCGGGGCGTGATTCCCAGGGAATACTGAACGATGTGCCGGTAGCCGTCGGAGTCGAAGGAGCCGTCCTCGGTCTGGAAGATCGGCATCCGCCGAATCTCCTCGACAACCTCGGGGTCTGAGACGTGGATCGCCCGCCGCCGGGCTTCCTCGAGGAGAAGCAGTCTCTCCCAGGCTCTCTGCTGGAGCTCAGTGGGGGAGCTCTTTCGGGAGAAGTCCTGCCCGTGGCTTAATACTCCGTGGTGCATTACGGCAGCAACCTGCGCCAGGAGTCGATCCGCGGAGACCGGCTTACCGAAAAGGGAACCGGCAGTGCTGGCCTGCGTCGCCCGCAGGGTTGCGGCGGTGGCGATGAGCCAGACCAGGAAACCGCCGATGGCGGTTGCGGCGATCCATCCCGCATGCTTTCGGACCCATTTCATGGTGAGCGCCCCAGCTGCATTGTATGAAGGAACGGGCCGGAATCCAAGGGGAATCTGACCCATGAATTAGTAGTGATGAAAATGATGATAGTAGCACTTGAATTATGTCGCCTCTTGAGCTATGCTTAAGGTGTCGGCATGCATTGACTTCGAGCGGGGCCCCTTCGTATAATAGGGGCTTCATCAACCGCAAAGGAGTCCAATCATGAGGTTGAAGCTCGGGTTGCCGAAGGGGTCTCTGCAGCAGTCGACGGTGGAATTGTTCCAACAGGCCGGATTCCGGCTGGCGGCGACGGAACGGTCCTACTTTCCTACGATCGATGACGAAGAGATGGAGGTGGTTCTGCTGCGGGCGCAGGAGATGTCCCGGTACGTGGAGGCGGGAGCCCTGGACGCCGGGATCACCGGAAACGACTGGATCCTCGAGAACGGGTCGGATGTGGTCAAGGTGGCGGAGCTGAATTACTCGAAGCAGGGCCTGGAGCCGGTGCGATGGGTGCTGGCGGTCCCGATCGATTCGAAGATCATGCGTCCGAAGGATCTGGAGGGCAAACGCCTGGCGACGGAGCTGGTGGCCCTGACGCGGGGGTATCTCAAGACCCACAGGGTGAACGCGACGGTGGAATTCTCCTGGGGGGCCACGGAGGCCAAGGTGGGAACGGGCCTGGTGGATGCGATCGTGGATCTGACGGAGACCGGCTCGTCGCTCAAGGCGAACAAGCTGCGGATCGTGGACACGATCTGCACCTCGACGACGCAGCTCATCGCCTGCAAGGGGTCGTGGAAGGACCCCTGGAAGCGGAAGAAGCTGGAGTCGCTGGCGACGCTGCTCAGGGGGGCCATTGCGGCACGCGGGAAGGTGGGGCTGAAGATGAACGTTTCCAAGCGGGCGCTCAAGCCGGTGCTGCAGATCCTGCCGGCGATCAAGAAGCCGACGGTTTCCCCGCTGAGCACCGGCGGGTGGTTCGCCGTGGAGACGGTCCTGGATGAGAAGGTGGTGCGGGTTCTGGTCCCGGATCTGAAGAAGGCCGGGGCCGAGGGGATCATCGAGTACGGCCTGAGCAAGATCATCTACTAGAGGAAAATGCCGAATCTCAAGAAGAAGCGGCGAAAGAAGATCGCCAAGCACAAACGGAAGAAGCGGCTCCGACGGGACCGGCACAAGAAGAAGTGACGTAAGGCCGGTCCGCCAACTTCTGTGGCGGAGGCTGGCCGAACGCCATCCCGGGGAGCGCAGCGGCGAGGGATCTCAATGAGCCGGGAAAGGGGAATGGCTTTCCACTTTTTTTCGAGCTGGGCGGCGGTGTGGGCCGCGTCGGCCTGCCTGCCGCTGGCCTTGGCCGCAGGCGGCTGCCGGCCGGCAGGGCGGGCCGCCTGGGCCGCGAATACGCGCGCGCTGACACCGGGCCGCTGGACTGCCTGGGGTTCAGTCAGCGATCCGGCCCTGCTGAAGCGGCAGGAGCTTCTGGCCCAATACCTGAGGGGCCTGCTGGCCGACGAACGGGGCGACCTGGCCGGCGCGAGGACGGCGTACAGCCGGGCCCGCTCCCTGGATCCCGAGAGTGCCCGGATCCTGCTGCGGCTGGGAACGGCCCATCTGGGCCTGAACGAGTTTGCGGCGGCTGCGGCCTCCTTCGAGGATGCGGCCCGCGTGGCGCCCGCCGATCCGAGGCCCCGGTTTCTGCTGGGTGTTCTCTACACCCAACAGGAGAAGTTCGAGCAGGCGGCCCACCAGTACGCGCAGGTCCTCAGCCAGGATCCGGGAAACCTGTCGGCGCTGGGCCAACTGGCCGATCTTTACATCCTGCAGGACCGGCTGGAGCAGGCCCTGGCAATGTATGAACAGCTCCTTCAGGAGCGGCCCGACTCGCCGGTGGCGCACTTCAACGCGGGCGTGCTGTACGCCAGGGCGGAACAGTGGCCTCGGGCGGTGCAGCACATGGCCAAGGCGGTCGAGCTGGATCCGGCGTACCTGGAGGCCCGGATGGGCCTGGGGGTGAGTCTGGAGCTCAGCGGGGAGCTGGCGCAGGCCAAGGGAGAGCTGCTGAAGGCGCTGGAGCTGGAGCCGATGAACGTGCAGCTCACCCATTACCTGGCTCGGGTCTGCTACCGTCTGGGAGAGCTCGAGGAATCGGGCGAATGGATCACCCGCAGCTTGAGCTTCCGGCCGCGGGATGTGGATCTGCACCTGGCGCTGGCGTATCTGAGGATCGAGCAGAAGCGCTGGGCCGACGCGGTGGAGATCGTTCGCGCCGCCTTCGGGCTTCATCCCGAAGGGCCGGTGGCCACGGAGCTCTGGACGGTGCTCGGGGCTGCCTTTGAAGCGGGCGAGATCTTTCCCACGGCGAAGGAGGCGTACCGGAAGGCCCTGGAAACGGCGCCCGGGGAGCCGAAGCCGTACCTATATCTGGGCGCCCTCCACCACCGGCTGAAGGAGTACGGGGAGGCGGAGAAGGTTTTTCGCGAGGGGTACGAGCGGAGTCCGCAGGATCCGAACATCCTCAACGGGCTGGGCTATCTGTACGCGGATTGGGGCCGCCAGCTGGAGGAGGCGGTGCGGCTCATCGAGCGGGCGCTGGCGCAGGATCCCGAGAACGCGGCCTATCTGGACTCGCTGGGATGGGCGTACTACCGGATGAACCGGCTGGAGGAGAGCCTGAAGCTGCTGGAGGAAGCCGCCCGGCGGGCGCCGGATCCGGAGATTCTTGAGCATTTGGGTCAGGTATACTTCAGTTTAGGAAGGACGGCGGAGGCGGAAGCGGCCTGGCGGAAGGGCCTGGCTCTTCCATCCGGGCGATCGGATATTGTGGAACGCCTGAAGGCAAACATTGGGGGACTCAAACGAAAGGGTCGATGACTCATGCGATGGCGTCGTTTTACTCTCTGGTGTAGCGATCATTGGCTGGCGCTGACGATCGTCGCGTCGGTGCTCGCGCTGGTGGGCCTGAGCGTCTGGGGCCTGTCCCAGCTGGAATCGTTCTATCGGATCATGCAGCTGGCCACGATGCCGGTCTGGTTCCTGGCCATGGTGATCGGATCGGTCCTGTCGGCGCTCATCTATGTTTCCCTGCTGTTCGGCCTCTTCTCGAAGCAGAAGCGGAAGAAGATCGTGGGAAAGAAGATCAACGTCCACTTCGACGACGTGATCGGCATTGATGAGGCGAAGGAGGAAGCGTGGGAGGTGGTGGAGCTGTTGAAGGATCGGACGCGGCTGAGCAAGGTGGGTGGGAAAATCCTCCGGGGAATCATGATGCAGGGTCCGCCGGGCTGCGGGAAGACCTACCTGGCCAAGGCGATCGCGACCGAGGCGGGGATTCCCTTCCTGTCCCTGGCGGCCAGCGATTTCGTGGAGATCTTCGTGGGGGTTGGGGCCAGCCGGGTCCGGAAGCTCTTCAAGGACGCGCGCCGCCTGGCGTTCTCCCACGGGGCCTGCATCGTCTTCATTGACGAGCTGGACGCGGTCGGCCGGTCAAGGTCCTTCAGCTGGATGGGCGGGCAGGAAACCAACTCCACCCTGAACTCCATTCTGGTGGAGATGGACGGGATCCAGGACAGCCAGGAGAGCGTCGTGGTGATCGGGGCCACCAACGCCCCCGAGGAGAGTCTCGATGCGGCCCTGATGCGACCCGGCCGCTTCGACCGGAAGATCTACATCGACCTGCCGAACCTCGAGGGGCGGGAGAAGGTGTTCCGGTATTACCTGGGCAAGGTGCAGTACGATCCGAACATCGACATCCCCCGCCTGGCCCGGCGGGGCGTGGGCAAGTCGCCCGCCGATATCGAGAACATCGTCAAGGAGTCCGCCTTGATCGCCACCCGGAACAAGCGGGATCGCGTCACCTGGGACGACCTCTCCGAGTCGTTCGAGCGCGTGGACCTGGGGGTCAAGCACCGGCGGACCATGACGGAGTCCGAGAAGAAGATGACCGCCTATCATGAGGCGGGGCATCTGGTGGTGACGTACTTCCTGCATCCCACCTCGGATGTCTTCAAGGCCTCCATCATCGGCCGCCGGGGCGCGCTGGGTGTCGTGTATCCGGTCCCTCGCGAGGAATTTCACACGTGGAGCCGGGAGCGGCTGCTCAGCGAGATCAAGGTTTCGCTGGGCGGATACGCCAGCGAGCGCCTGGTGTGCGGCACCAGCTCCAGCGGGGTGGCCAGCGATTTCCAGAAGGCGCTGGGAGTCGCCCACATGATGGTCTGGCGGTTCGGCATGGGAGGAAAGTACGTGGGGGACTGGGAGCTCCTGGTGGACGGAGACAAGGGATGGGGGCGGCTGTCGGAGTCGGTCCGGACCGATCTGAACCAGGAGACCAACAGCATCCTGCAGGGCTGCCTGAAGGAGGTGGATGAGCTGTTGGCCCGGGAGAGGACGGTGCTGGACCGGTTCGCCAGCGAGCTGATCAAGCGGGAGGAGCTGGAGTACGACGACATCGAGGCGATCTTCGCCGAGTACGGCAAGGCGCGGTCCCAAACGGAGTCCTCCGTCAAGAAGGAGGAGGGCAAGTGAGGGGACGCGGTACGCTCCGAATCCCAGCGGTTCTGGCATTCGTCGCTGCGGCCGGTTTCCTGAGCTCCTGCGGGCCGACCTATCCGCGTGAGCGGGTGGCCCAGTCGCTCGTCCAGCTCTGCCGCGACGAGCACGGCCTGGAGGTCCAGGCCCAGGTGGCGGGGAGCACCCTGGGCGTCCTGGTGCCGATCCCCGGCCTCATCGATGAGCTGCGCCGCCGCTCCGGGTCGGGGGTCTTGAACCTGCCGGCCGTCCTCGTGGAAGGGCAGTTCAACAGGGGCCAGTTCGACTTCCAGTTCCAGACCCGCGGCCCGTTCGTGCGCGTCAACCGCCGGAAGGCGATGGCCGCCGCCGATGAGCGGGAGGCGCGGGACCGGCGGGAGGAGCCGGCCGAGCCGATGAAGAAGCTGCAGAAGGTCTCGATGGGGATCCTCCGGGTCTGCCTCTCCACCGACGCGAAGCTCGAATTCTATCAGCTCATCGCCCGGGATCCGGGCCCGGACAAGCTGGATGTGATCCTCTCCGGCCACATCGGCGATTCCAAGCGGGTGCAGTTCTACGCCATCTCCATCGGCGAGCTGCAGTCGCGCAGCGAGTTCGCCGTGAGGCACCAGCCGGAGGCGCTGGCCCGCGACACCGTCGCCCAGTTCCTTCAGGATCTGGGGCGCCGGCCGCTGCCCCAGCTCCTCAGCCGGTACACGTCCCCTTCCAAGCGATTCGGGGATCTTCTGCCCAAGGTTCTCTTGACCGCGGTGGCCCTCCAGGGCAGGCACGGGGAGCTTCTCCGCGAGCAGGGGAGCTGGCCGGTCCGGCAGTTTCACCCAAGCCGCGTGCTTGTGCTGGTTCCGATGAATGCGATCGGCGAGCGGGACGCCCTCCTCTTCACGGTGGAGCTCCTGGAGGGGGCAGGGGCCTTCCTTGACATCGAGCGGCTCGAAGGCGGCCGGATTCCGGCCCGATTCCAGAATCTCGGGGATCCGGCCCGGTGGGGGGGGTCCTTCTTCCTCGAAGCGATCCAGCTTCCGAAGTTCCTCGCGGACCAGATCATGCGCAAGACCTCCGCCGAGTTTCAGCCGCTCGATCCCGATTCGGACGCGGACAGCGACGCCAGGCCGGCGACCCATGAGGAGGTCACGCGGGTTCTGGCGGAGACCGCCGCCACCGTGGTGCAGAGCTACGAGTTCAAGGATTTCGAGCGGATCGCGGTCACCGATAGCCTGAAGGGGACCCGCTGGCAGATCCGGGCTTCCGATCTGCCCCTGTACCGCCGCCGCAACCCCCCGGAACTCAAGGCGCTGCCTTAGAACAGTCCGGACTCGAGAAACCGTCTGCCCCTGACAGATGCCTCGTTCCATCACCCGGGCGGCCCATGCCAAGGTGAACCTCTTCCTGGACGTCCGGTCCAGGCGACCGGACGGCTACCACGAGCTGGAGACCCTTTTTGAGCGGGTCGGCCTTTCCGATCGGCTCACGGTGGAGGAGAAGGCCGGCTCGGCCCTGGAATTTGCCTGTTCCTCGCCGGAGGTGCCGGGCGATTCCAGCAACCTCGTCGTCCGGGCCGCGGAGCTGTACCGGCAGCGATCGGGATGGACGCAGGGCATCCGGATCGCACTGGAGAAGACGATCCCCGCGGGGGCCGGGCTGGGCGGCGGCTCCTCGAATGCGGCGGCAACCCTTCTGGCGCTGCAGGAGCTGAGCGGCTCGGCCCTTCCTCCGAACGATCTGCTGGAGATTGCCAGGCGGCTGGGGGCCGACGTCCCATTCTTCCTGGCCGACTCCCCCTGGGCGATCGGGCGTGGGCGCGGGGATGAGGTTGCCCCGCTGCACCTGCGGGCCAAGCTCTGGCATCTCCTGGTGACGCCGGACTTTCCGATTCCGACGAAGGCGGTCTACGGCGGACATCGCTTGACACCCCGGCGGCCCGATGTTACACTCCTTTTACGCGCACTCGGCGGGAGTGAGATCCGCCGGGTGCGCGACTTCTTGTTCAACGCGCTTGAGCCCACCGTCGAGGCCCTCTATCCGGCGATCCGGGGTGTGAAGGCCGCTTTGAGGGGAGCGGGGGCCGTCTCTCCGTGCGTGTCGGGAAGCGGTTCATCCGTCTTTTCCCTCTGCGACTCACGGGCGGAGGGGGAGCGGTTTGCGCAGATGTTAAAGCGGGCTCAGCCGGACTGGCGCGTCTGGGTTGTTTGCACCGCCTGAGTCGGCGGGTTCGTCCGGGCGGGCTGTTGGGCGGCCTGACTGCCCCGTCGTCCAATGGTAGGACGCCAGATTTTGGGTCTGGTTATCTAGGTTCGAGTCCTAGCGGGGCAACTTACCGGTGGCTGGGACGAGAACCGAGGGAG
>CAYJQV010000064.1:0-7872 GCA_964372395.1 uncultured Planctomycetia bacterium
GCCCGCGCACCGCCCGCGATCCCCTTCCCATCCGCCAACCTCCGGCCGGGGAACGGGGGCGGCCCGGCACGGGGGATGGGGGGCGGCGGCACAGGCTTCTCGCAGGCCGAGCGGCCACGGTGTCCCGAGCGACGCGAGGGACGAGCGAGGCCGAGAGAGAGGCCGGCCGCCACGGCGGGGCGGCCGAGCCGTCCTGGGCGGCCGCCCCCCTCCCCAGGACCGGCCTGTCCGCCGATCCCCGCAACCGATCCAGCCAATGATGCGCCGGTGAAGCATCACCCCTTGTAAGACCAGCCCCGGCGCCTCAGGTCGATGGCAGCATCTATTCCAGCGCCACGGCGTTTGATGAAGACGTGGGCGGAGAAGGATTCGAACCTCCGAAGGGTTTCCCCAACAGGTTTACAGCCTGTCCCAGTTGACCACTTTGGTATCCGCCCCACGGATAACGACCGTATTGTACGGATCGAAAAGTTTGAATACAAGCTGGCGAGAGGAGTCGAACCTCCAACCCGCGGTTTACAAAACCGCCGCGCTGCCATTGCGCCACGCCAGCAAAGAAAGAGCTATCTCCGCGAAGCCCGTTTGAAAGCAGCCGGAAGCGCCGCCAGGACGTCGCCCGCGGTCAGGCTCACCTGCCCCACCCGACGGGCCGCCAGGTCGCCGGCCAAGCCGTGCACGTGGGTGCCGGTCCTGGCAGCCTCAAAAGCCGAGAGGCCCTGGCCGATGAGCGCGGCGATGACGCCGGTCAGCACATCCCCCGTGCCGGCCGTCGCCATTCCGGGATTTCCCGTCGTGTTGACCGCGGTTCGGCCAGAGGGCGAGGCGATCACGGTGCGATGCCCCTTGAGCACGACCACCGCGCCCAGTCGCTTGGCTGTTCGGGCAGCAATTCCTCTTCGGTCCGATTGCACCCTTTCCACCGTAGTGCGGAGGAGCCGGGCCATCTCGCCGGGATGGGGTGTGATGACCACCGCTCCCGCTCCGCTTCCGCGCCGGATCGCCCGCCCTCCCTCAAACGCCGCCAGGGCGTCCGCATCCACCACCATCGGCTGTCTGCATCCGGCGACGAGACGCCGCGCCAGGGAAACCGCAGCAGGCCGCCGGGAGAGTCCGGGCCCCACCGCCACCACATCCGCCTTCCTTAATAGGACGCTCAGCGCCCCTTGCGACAGGGGGTGCACCATGATCTCCGCCGGCGCCTTGCGGGCGACCACTGGGTAAACCTCCCGAGGCACCGCCAGCGAAACCAGGCCCGCCCCGGCCCGAAGGGCAGCCGAGGCGGCCAGCATCGGTGCACCGAGAAATCCAACCGACCCGCCGACCACCAGGACGTGCCCGTAGTCCCCCTTGTGCGTGTCGGCTTTCCGCCTTTTCATCGGGTGCAGACGACCGCGGTCGCCACCGCATAGCGGGCGGTGTGGGTGAGCGAAAGATGCACCTTGAGCTTCCTCCAGCGCCGCATGGAGCCGCGAAAAAGAACGCCCGGCTGGCCGGCCGGGCCACGGGTCACCTCCAGATCTTTCCATTCCAGCGCGAGGCCCTTGGGCGCTCCCAACGCCTTGACCACCGCCTCCTTGGCCGCGAATCGGGCCGCCAGGTGCTCGATGCGGCTCTTGCGCGTCTCGGCGTACGCAAGCTCGGACGGGGTGAAGACCCGCCCGAGCAGGCGGCTGCCCCATCGGCTCACCGACCTCCGAAAACGGGCAACCTCAACAAGATCAACACCGGTCCCGATCACGCGCATCCCTTGCCCCCCCGGCTGCCACGACGCACCAGGTGTACCATTTCCCGGACCGCCTGGTAAAGTCCGACGTCCAGCGCCCGTGCCACAATGGAGAATCCGATGTTCAGCTCCTCGACGCACGGGATCCCCGCCACCGGCCGGACATTGCCGTAGTCCAGCCCGTGGCCGGCGGCCACCTTCAAGCCGGCGGAATGCGCCTCTGCGGTGGCGAGCCGAAGCCTCCTCAATTGGTCCCGCCGCTGCGCCGCAGTTGCCGCCTCCGCGTACCGGCCGGTGGCCAGCTCAATCATCGGCACCTCCATCTGAACAGCCCTCTCGATCTGCTTGGGATCCGGATCGATGAAGAGGGAGACGCGGATCCCCGCATCCTGAAGCCGACGCACGGCCCGGCGCACCCTGTCCCCGCTCCTCGCAAGATCCAGGCCGCCTTCGGTGGTCAGCTCCTGCCGGCGCTCCGGGACAAGGGTGGCCTGGTCAGGCCGAACGCGGCAGGCGATCCCAACAATCTCCGGATGCGCCCCCATCTCCAGATTCAGCTCAATCCCCAGGGCCCGCTTCAGGGCCGGCAAATCGGTGTCCTGGATGTGGCGCCGGTCCTCCCGCAGATGGCAGACGATCGAATCGCAGCCCGCCCGCTCGGCCGCCCGCGCCGCCTCCACGGGATCCGGGAAACGGCCCCGGCGGGCCTGCCGGAGCGTGGCAACGTGATCCACATTGACTCCCAGCCGCGGCATCGGAAGCTTCAGGAAGAGGCTGCAATGGCCGCAGCCAGATCCGCCGCCTGCCGCATGGCCGCAACATCGTGGACCCGAATCACGTCCGCCCCGCGCGCCACCGCGAGAGCCACCGCCGCGGCGGTGCCGAAGAGGCGTTCCTCCACCGGCACTCCCAGCACGTGACCGATGAACGACTTCCGTGAGGGGCCAATCACCAGGGGGAATCCAATCCGCTTGAAGGCCGCGAGCCGGTTCAGCAGGAGCAGGTTGGCTTCCGGCCGCTTGGAGAAGCCGATCCCCGGATCGAGCAGGATCTGATGCTTGCGGATCCCGGCCTGCAGCGCCCTGGCGACCGAACGCTTCAGCTCCGCAACAATCTCCGGGACGAGCCGCCGATAAATGGCCTGCCGCTGCATGGTCCGGGGCGTTCCCCGCATGTGCATGAGCACCACGGGAACGCCCGCCCCTGCCACGACACCCGCCATCCCCGGATCCCGCAGGGCCGTCACATCGTTCACCATGCTCGCCCCCGCACGGATCGCCTCCCGCGCGACGACCGCCTTGCGGGTATCCACCGAGATCGGCACCTGGAGCCGTCCCGCCATCCGCTCAATGACCGGAAGGATCCTCTTCAGCTCCTCCGATGCAGAGACCGGTCTGGCGCCCGGCCGGGTGGATTCTCCACCCACATCCACCAGATCGGCGCCCTCCTCCTGCATCCGCAGCGCACGCGCGGCCGCGCGCTTCGGGTTCAGAAAATGGCCGCCGTCGCTGAACGAATCGGGCGTCACGTTGAGGATCCCCATGATGAGCGGGCGCTCACCCAGGGGAAGACAGAATCGGCCGCAGAGAAGCTGCTTCATCTGGAAAGGGGAATGCCTCAGGCTGTCGCAGGGGACTCGGAGGAGCCGGCCTCGCCGGAGTCGGAGGCCTCGGGCGCCTGCTCGGCCAGCACGATCCGCTTGGCCTCATCGCCGTCCAGGACCTCCTTCTCGAGCAGGGCCTCGGAGAGGCGGTTGAGCCGGTCGCGGTGCTGGGTGAGGATCTCCCGGGCCCGGTCATGGGATTCCTGGATGATGCGCCGGACCTCCTGATCGATGAGCACCGCCGTCTGATCCGAGTAGTTCCGCTCCTCCACAATGTCCCGGCCCAGAAAGACCATGCCCTCGTGCCGGCCGTAGGTGAGCGCCCCAAGCTGGTCGCTCATCCCATACTCGCAGACCATCTTGCGCGCGATCTCCGTGGCCATCTCCAGATCGTTCTGCGCCCCGGTCGTCACCTCGCCGAAGGTCAGCTCCTCCGCGGTCCGCCCGCCGAGCAGAACCGCCAGCTTCCCCAGCAGCTCCCTCCGGGTCATGATGTAGCGGTCCTCCAGCGGCATCTGCAGGGTGTAGCCGAGCGCGGCGTGCCCGCGCGGGATGATCGACACCTTGTGCAGCGGATCGGCACCGGGCACCATCATGGAAACCAGCGCATGACCCGCCTCATGACAGGCCACGATCTTCTTCTCGTAGGGAGAGATCACCCGGGATTTCCGCTCGGGGCCGGCCATGACCCGCTCAATCGCCGCCTCCAGCTCCTCCATGCCGACCTGCTCCTTGTTCCGCCGGGCGGCCAGAAGCGCCGCCTCGTTGCAGAGGTTGGCCAGATCCGCGCCGGAGAATCCCGGCGTCTGCCGGGCGATCGCCTTCAGATCCACCTCCTTCGCCAGCTTCACCTTGCGGACGTGGACGCGAAGGATCTCCTCCCGTCCTCGCAGATCCGGTCGATCCACCACGATCTGCCGATCAAATCGGCCTGGCCGCAGCAACGCCGGATCGAGGACATCGGGACGGTTCGTGTTATGGAGCAAGATCGGATTCACGCCGCCAAAGAAAGCTTCGTTTTCGCAACCGCACAGATCGTAGACGTACCCATCGTACGGCTCACGAATGACCGACAGAACCTTGGCCCTCCGGGTGAAGGAGGGCCCACCGTTCCACGGCCAATTTCGTTTCCCGATCTCCAGAAGATACGCCTTTGCGGGCACCCATCTCCTGCCACGGACCACCCGCTCGGGAACATCGACCTCACGGACCGTACTCTTGATTCGGTGCATGCGGCAGAGCCAATTGAGCTCCGTCGCCAGGGATCGGTTGACGCTGCAAGCAATGTGACCGCCGCGCTTATGCTGATAGCCGTCCCCTTCCATGTACGCCTTCAAGAAGGAAAGGAAAACGTCGCGCGGCGCATCGTAGAGGAAGGGAGGAGCATGCTTAGCCCGCGCCCCGACCCCAATCTGTTGGATCAGAAAACGAGCCAGATGGCGGTTCTTAAAACTGACGCAGGTTTCGCTCTCCTCTGGATGGAAAACGCAGGGGGAATTAACGTGGAACAAGGACATCATCAACCGCTTCGTTTCCTCAACCAAGCGCTCCTCTTTTCGGTTGAAGCTGAAGGTGATCCGATGCCGCTTCGGCTCCAACGAACCCCCCGCCACCAAGAACCCCATGAAGCGCGCTAAATCGGCGGTGATCGGAACAGCCGGAGGGACCGGATGCTCATCATCCTGATGCCCTAGTCGCCGTGGACGCCTGACACCTCGCTGCCAGCCGCTGATGGCCGCCTGAGAAACGCCCGGTTCCCGGGCGATCGCCGACTGCGATTTCAGTCCATGCTGACTCAGGGCATAACGGAGAGCCGTTGTCCGATTGACCTTGTACGGCAGATCCACAAGCAGATCTCCCGCCTTGAGCTGATCTACCCGAACGGCGCGGAGTCCGCCCTGGTAACTCACAAAAACCGAATGGGATCCGGTAGCTCGAATCTGGCCACCCTTGTATCGAATCCGATGCACATGATCCACCTTGTGCCGGTAGACTCCCCGGACCGGCTGGAAACCAGCCGCCTCAAACTTGTTCCCATAGACGGAGAAACCGGCTTTCCGGACATAGCCCAGGGTTCGAATGCCGGAGACGGATTTCTCCACATCGCTCTCGCCAGGAGAATAAAAGCGATCGACGAACTCACCGATCGGAACGATGCGGCGGATGCCCTTCTCCTCAACCAGGATAGGCGTATCGCCGGTTACGCTCGCGGCGACGAGGATCACCCCCTCCTGGGTGTTGAAGCCGTCCATCTCGACGAGCAAGGCGTTCAGCGTCTGCTCCCGCTCGTCGTGTCCCCCGCCGATCCCGGCAAAGCGCTGCCGGCCGACCGCGTCAATCTCATCGATGAAGATGATGCAACCCCGGCCGGAGACCTTGGCCGACTTCTTGGCCTGGTCGAAGAGATCCCGCACGCGGCTCGCCCCAACGCCCACGAACATCTCCACAAAGTCCGATCCGCTGATCGAAAAGAACGGGACGCCCGCCTCGCCCGCGACCGCCTTGGCAAGCATCGTCTTGCCGCAGCCCGGGGGCCCCAGCAAGAGCACCCCCTTGGGGATCTTCCCTCCGAGCCGCTGGAACTTCTTCGGATCCTTCAGGAACTCGATCACCTCCCGAAGCTCCTCCTTCGCCTCATCCACCCCTGCCACATCTTCGAAGGTAATGCGATGGTCGTCCTCCGGCGAAGTCTGCCTGGCCCGGCTCTTCCCAAAGGAGAGGATCCTTCCCCCTCCCTGGGTCGCCCCCCGATAGAGGAGGATCCAGAAGGCAGCCAACAGAAGGAGCGGCCCCGCGAGGTTCACGAAGAAGCTGAGCCAGAAGGTCTTCGGGGGCTCCAGGCGGAAGTCCGGCACCCGCTCCCTCAGAAGCTTGATGAGCTCCGGGTCGTCCGGCGGGATGTTCACCACGAACCGCTTGCCGTCCTCGGTCTCCCCTCGGACGATGCTATCCGTCCGGATCGCGCGGCGCACCCGGACCGGCGAATCCGGGCCAGCCAGCCACTGGTAGAGCTGGCTGTAGGAGATCTCCTGCGGAAGCCCCTCCGTGGAGAGGGGACTCAGCCGCTGCATATAGAGGAAGAAAGAAATCCCCAGAATCATCCAGATGGTCAGGCGCAGCCACCGATTCTCGGGCGGCTTGGCTCCCTGACCCGGCATGGGTGAAGGACCTCTCTTCGCCGTATGACCCTGCGTCGTCGCCATTCCTACGGATTCCTCTGAGTTAAGTGTACCAGATTCTTGCGGGGCCGACAATCGGCGGAAAGGACGAGCTCCGCCCTGTCACGGCCCTCCGCCCGGAAGCGATGCGGCAGATCCATGGCGGCCCGACCTTTCTCGATGGCCAGCCGTTCCAGCGCCAGCCAGTGACGCCGGCCAAAGCCGGAGTGATCCCCCTGGATCCGCTCAACCGCCCGGCGGAGGATTCCACGCCTCAGGCCCGCGGGAAGTCTTCTCAGCCGGTTCCGGTCGAGGCAGACCCCCCGCCGACGAGCCCGCGCCACCTCCCGGAAGCGGCGCCCCAGCTCCTGCTCGGACCAATCGAGGTCCAACCGGACGCTCTCCGCCAAACCGGCCAGATGCCTGCGGATCTGCGGGCTGTACTCCTTTTCCAGCAAGGGGAGAAGCTTCCTCCGAATTCGATTCCGCAGGTAGGCGCCAGACCGGTTGGTCCCGTCCAGGAGCGGCTTGACACCCAGGGATCGGAGATGGCTCCGCACCTCACAACGAGAGCACTCCAGCAGCGGCCGGACTAGAGTGGTCCCGTCGCACCAGCGGGTGGGTGGAATCCCGGAAAGCCCCACCGTTCCTGTGCCGCGAAGAATCCACATGAGAACCGTTTCCGCTTGATCGTCCTGGGTATGGCCCACGGCAATCCGGCTGCAGCGCCTGCGCTTCGCCAGCGCAGCCAGGGCGCGATACCGGGCCTGGCGCAGGACCGCCTCCAGGGACTCCCCTCCCCCGCGCCTCACCTTCACCCGAACAAGATCCACCGGGACCGCCCACATCCTTCCCAGCTCCTTCACCCACCGCGCCTCCCGCCGTGCACCGGCCGGGCGCAGCCCATGGTCCACGTAGACGGCCCGCAGCCGGAGCCGGAACTTCGGACGCAGCGCGACCAATGCCGAAAGGAGTGCGACCGAATCCGGACCGCCTGAAACGGCAACCAGGACGCGTGCCCCGCGTGGGAGCATGCGGTGCGTGGAGATTGTCGCCAGGACGGTGTCGAGGATCATAAGGAAATGTCCCGCTTCACGGGATTTTCCTGGAACTGTGCGCTATTCGCGCACGAGAAACTTAGAGGAAATGGCGGCGAGTGGATTTGAACCACCGACCAAGGGCTTATGAGTCCCCTGCTCTGCCAGGCTGAGCTACGCCGCCGTCGTACGCCTCCGGCGTACTCCCCAGGGGGAACCGACGGTTCCCCCTGGTTCCCCCCTCCTCCGAGGAAGGCGAGGGGCGGTCCCCCTCGCGCACCCCTGGCGGCTAAGCACCTGCTCTGCCAGGCTGAGCTACGCCGCCGTCGTACGCCTCCGGCGTACTCCCCA
>CAYJQV010000065.1:0-7631 GCA_964372395.1 uncultured Planctomycetia bacterium
CCGTTCCCCGGCGGGAGGTTGGGGAATGGGGAGGGGATCGCGGGCGGTGCGCGGGCGGGGCCCTGCCCGAAGCGGGGATGGCTCGGACCTGGGGATCGCCAGCCGCGGAGGTGGCGGGGTGACGCCCGACGGCTTCGCCCTTCAGGAGGGGGCGGTCCGCCCGGGCACGGCCAATCCAGCCCCGCCCCACTCGCCGGGCCGGCTCCTCGAGCCGCTCCTGAAGGAGCTCAGCCAGCCGGGCCGCCGGGCGTTCGTTCTTCCACGGCTGGATGTCTCCGAGCGGCCGCTGGAGGAGCTCCTCCCGCCCGGGGCGATCCGCCGGGACCCCGCGCCCCTGCCGGAGGTGAGCGAGCGGGACCTGGTCAAGCATTTCATGCGTCTGGCGCATCTGAACTTTTCGGCGGAGACCAATTTCTATCCGCTCGGCTCCTGCACGATGAAGTACAACCCCAAGGTGAACGAGGAGATCGCCGCCCTGCCGGGATTCGCCTCGGTTCATCCCAATGCGCCGGACCAGGCCGTCCAGGGGGTCCTGCGGCTTCTCCATGCGCTGGAGCAGGAGCTCAAGGAGATCCTCGGGATGGACGCGGTCACGCTTCAGCCGGCGGCAGGAGCGCACGGAGAGCTGACGGCCCTCCTCATGGCCCGCGCCTTCCACGAGTCGAAGGGCCGGCCCCGCCGGAAGGTGATCGTCCCCGACTCGGCCCACGGGACCAACCCGGCCAGCGCGGCCCTCTGCGGTTTTGAGGTGGTGGAGGTCCGCTCCACAGCCCGCGGCCGGATCTCGCTGGATGCAGTCGCCTCCGCCGCGGACGAGGATGCGGCGGTCTTCATGATGACCAATCCGAACACGCTGGGGCTTTTCGAGGAGGAGGTTCTCGAGATCGCGGCCCTCGTGCACGAGCGGGGCGGGCTCATGTACCTGGACGGGGCGAACCTCAACGCCCTCCTGGGCCTGCTGCGCCCCGGGGACATGGGATTCGACATGGTGCACGTGAACGTCCACAAGACCTTCTCCATCCCGCACGGCAGCGGCGGGCCGGGCGCGGGGCCGGTCGGGGTCAAGGCGGCCTTGAGGCCCTTCCTTCCCGGCCCGGTCGTGGCCGAATCGAACGGCCAGTTCCGCCTGGAGCCGGTCGGGCCCCTCTCCATCGGCCGCGTCCGCTCCTTCTTCGGCAACGTCGGGGCGCTGGTGCGGGCGTATGCGTACATCCGCGGGCTGGGTGCAGAGGGGCTGCGGCGCGTCTCGGAGGGGGCGATCCTGAACGCCAATTACCTGAAGGCGCTGGTCAGGGAGGTCCTGCCGGTTCCGGTGGATGAGCCGTGCATGCATGAGTTCGTCGCCTCGGCCAGGGAGCTCAAGGCGACGGTGGGGGTCAAGGCGATGGACGTCGCCAAGCGCCTGCTGGATCACGGCTTCTACGCCCCCACGATCTGTTTCCCGCTCATCGTCGAGGAGGCGCTCATGATCGAGCCCTCGGAGACCGAGTCGCGGCAGGCGCTCGAGACCTTCGCCGGCGCGCTCAAGAGCATCGTGCGGGAGGCGCGCGACAATCCGGGGCGCGTCCGGATGGCCCCGCACCGGATGCCGGTGACCCGCCTGGACGAGGTGACCGCCGCCCGCGAGCCGAACCTGCGATGGTGATGGACCGTGCCGCGGTGTTGGAGCTGATCGTCGATCCGCCCGGGGATCCGGCAGCCAACATGGAGATGGATGCCGTCCAGGCAGGGCAGGTCCGGCAGGGGCTTGCCCCGCCCACCCTGAGGATCTATTGCTGGAATCAGCCGGCCATCTCCCTCGGGCGCAGCCAGCGGGCGCAGGAGCTCCCGCAGGAGCTCCTGGAAAGGGGCCTGCCGGTGGTCCGGCGTCAGACCGGCGGCGGGGCGGTGATCCACGGGATGGACGATCTCACCTATGCCCTCACGGGCCCCCGTTCAATCCTCCCGCCCCATCTGCCCGTCCGCCGGCTTCATTCATTCCTCCACCAGGCCCTCCGACATGAATTGATTCAGCGGATCGGCATCTCACCAGAGGATCTTCGGGTTGTCCCCCGCGAGTCAGAGGGCCCTGCGGCCCTCTGCTTTTCTTCCCCTGTCTGCGGGGACCTCCTGTACCGGGGCAGGAAGGTTGCCGGCTCAGCCCTTCGCGTTTGGCGGGATGTCTTCCTGCTTCAGGGATCGATCCAGGGTTTTCCCGCGGCGAACGAAGAGCTGCAGAACGCCTTGGTGGAAGCGGTCTCCGCCACTCTGGAGATGGGATGTCCACGCCCGCTATTGAAGTCCGGAATCTGACGAAGCAGTTCCGCGTCCGGGAGGGATGGTTCCGGTCCCGGCGCGTGGCGGCCCTGGAGGATGTCTCCTTCGCGGTGGGGCCGGGGGAGGCCTGTGGCCTGCTGGGTCCGAACGGTTCGGGAAAATCAACCCTCCTGCGGATCCTGAGCACCGTCCTCCTGCCGACCTCGGGTGAAGCTTGGATCGGCGGAATATCCGTTTCCCTCGCGGACCGGATCAAGGCCTTGATGGGGGTGGTTCCTTCGGAGCCGAGGGGGTTTTCCCGGGAGCTGACCGGAAAACAGAATCTCAGCTTCTTCGCGACACTCCAGCGTCTGGAGCCGGAGCGGATCCCGCATCGCACCGAGCATCTGCTCCGCAGGGTCGGCATTGCCGGGTTGGGAGAACAGCCTTTTTGGACTTATTCAACCGGCCAGCGCCAGCGTTTGAATATTGCGCGGGCTCTCCTGCACGAGCCCCCAATCCTCCTGTTCGATGAGCCGACCAAGGGACTGGATCCATGGACAGCCGGAGAGATCCGGCTTTGGATCCGGGAGGAGCTGGTCCGCCGGCAGGAAAAGACGTTGCTCGTCGCGAGCAATCAGATGGAGGATGTCGAGACAATGTGTGACCGGGTGGTCCTTCTTCGGAAGGGCAGGCTGACCTTCGTCGGCCGGGCGGAGGAGGCCGAGGGGCTGCCGGTGGGCCGGCTCGCGTGAAGGGAAAAGGAATGATGCTCAGCCAGTGGTTCCGTGTTGCGGGCTCCTTTCTCTGGCGCGACCTTCTCTCCATGAGGCCGTGGCGGTGGCTCTTTGAGTGGCTGGATGCGGGCCTCTCCGTCGCCCTCTGGTACTTCGCCACCCGGCTCTTTGGGACAAGTGATCTCCTGCCCCGCGCGTGGGCGGGCGACTACTTCACCTTCAGCCTCGTCGGACTGGCGCTCAGCCAATACGTCTGGCGCGGTTTTGCGGCCCTTTCAAACCGGGTCAAGAGCGAGCAGGGCAGCGGATCGCTGGAGCCGTTGTGGGTGACCGCGTATCCTCTTCCCCTTTTGATCCTGCTGGGGAGCGTGTGGGATTTTCTCTCCGCCGCCGTGAATGCGGCGGTCATCCTTCTCATCGGGGTTTATGGTTTTGGAGCCCAGCTTCCGTGGAGCGGAATGGCCTCCGTACTGGGGGTCGGGTTATTGACTTCTGTGGGGATGGCCTCCCTGGGTCTTCTGACCTCCTCCTGGGTCATCGCGTACGGCCGGGGAGACATCTTCCGGCCGCTGCTGAACAAGGTGATTCCCCTCCTCAGCGGGGCCTTCTTCCCCTTAAGTCTCTTGCCGGGATGGGCGCAGGCCCTGGCATGGTGCCTGCCCCTGACCCACGGGCTGACCCTTGCCCGCGGACTTTTGACGGCAGGTTCCTCCGGAGGTTCGATGGGTCCGGCATGGCTGTCTCTTGGAGGGATCACGGCGGTGCTGTGTGCGGCCGGCTGGGGAGCCCTTGTCCTGGCGCTCCACCGGGCCAGGGTGAACGGCCGGCTGGTTTCGGCATGAGCGAGCCGCTCCTTCTTTCCAACAACACGTCCTGGCTGCGCAAGGCGGCGGAGCTTCCCTCCATCGCCTTCGGAGACAGCATGCTCCCTTTCGTGAAGCCCCTGGCGCCGATTCGGATCCGGCGCGTCCCTGTTGAAGAGATCCGGGTGGGGGACATCGTGGCGTACCGGGCAAACGGCAGCCTCATCGCCCACCGTGTTGTGAAGATCGCATCCGATCCGGCCGGGGTCGTGCTGCTCACCAAAGGGGACAATCGGGTTCAGCGGGATCCTCTCCTCCGTCCCGGCCAGATCCTCGGCCTGGTCACGCGGGTCGGTTCCTGCGATCTGACCCGGCGGCGTGCGCGATCCCTGAGCCGGTGGATCGCCGCTCTGTCGTACATCCCGTACGCGGCGAGTTCGCGGCTCATCCGCCGCCTGCCCCGCGGCAGGCGCCTGGCGACCCGCTGCGCCTCTGCTTTGCAGCCGTTGCCGCTCTGGAATCGCCTTGTGAACCGGCAGGAGATGGTCAAGATTCGCCAAAGGCGCGGCCATTTTATTTCCAGACGGATTGAGGCGAGGATCTTTCGGGATGACGATACCGGTCCGCTGGTCGATCTGTGGAACCGATGCTTTCCAGGGGAAACCATGGAGCCGGATGCCTTTCGGTCAAAGATCCGCCGGAGCCCCTGGTTCTCGCCCTCCGGGTGCCTCGTGGCGGCTCAGGGATCCCGCCTGGTGGGTCTGGCGGTCACCAGCCGGCGCTGGGCCCGCCCCGGCGGCCCTGCACAAACCCGGGGATTTATCGAGTGCATCGGGGTGGATCCCGCCGTCCGGCGCCAGGGCGTCGGATCGCTCCTTCTGGACCGGGCCCTGCAGCACCTTCGCGCGCAGGGATGCCGCAGCGTTGAGACAGGGCCTTTTCGGGTTCCCTGCGCCGAGACAGGAGAGACGGTGCTTGAAGCAGGGATGGCGTTCTTCGCCAGGAACGGCTTTGAGATCATGTTTCTTGGACAGGAGTTCAGGCACCTCCCCCATCTCTGGCATCCTCGCGGTGTGACGCAGAGACTCATCCCTCGGCTGCGGGCGCAGGGTGTGGAGATCCGCACGGCACAGGAGGAGGATCGGGCCGTTCTGGCGGACTCCATCCGCCGATGGGGCTACCCGCAGGGCGCGAACCTGAGCGGGGGCCTGGAGGTCGAGCGGATGCAGTCCTTCGTTGTGGCCACAAGGGAGGGCCGCATCATCGGCACCTGCCGCTGGCATCGGCTGGATCGACTGGTTTCTTACGATGAGGTCGGTTGGATCTGGGCTGCGGCAGCGCGGGCTCGTGAGGTGGGGTATGTCGGAGGGCTGTATGTCGATCCCCGGTGTCGCGCTCTCAACGTCGGAGCTGCCATGACCGCTCAGGCGCTGGACGCCGTTTTTGAGAGCGGCTGCGGCGAGGTACGGGGCTGGGCCGCTTCCCCGGGTCTTCAGACACGGTACCGCCGCTGGGGTCTGCAGCGGGTGGGGGGTGTTTTGTCGATGGTTCACTCTTTTTGAGAGGAGGGAAGCGATGAAGGGGATCAAAGAGGCGAGTTTGGCGGCGTATCCCCGCCGCGCGGACCACGTGGTCTGGAAGGTGATTGAAGACAAGGGAGTCCTGCTCTCCCTGGACGACGGTTCCTACTTTGAGCTGGGTCCGGTGGGTTTGAGCATCTGGGAGCGGTGCAACGGCAAGACCCCCGCGGAGAGGATTGCGCAATCGATCGCCCGGGAGTTCCGTGTCAGCCGTGAATGGGCCGCGCGCGACCTGCTGGCTTTCTTGAGAGAGCTGAGGAAGAGCGAGCTGATCCAGCTGAACGCCAGGCCGGCTTCCTCTCCCCGGAGATTCCCCGGATGAACGGGATCAGCTGAAGGAGGTAATCTGCCGGAGGTTGCCCAGACGCTTCAGGGAGGGCTTTTGGTAGCGCCGCGGGCTCTTTCTTCGGCTTTCGGATCGCGACGAGCGACGATCGTGTTTCATGGCACCTAGTTTAGAGACGCGAGTGGTTTCTGTCAAGGGACGTTTCCCAGCCTCGCTGGGGATTGTGGTCAAGAACGAGGCCCGGTGGCTCGCCCAGTGTCTTGAGGGGATCCGGCATTGGGTGAGGGAGATCCTCGTGCTGGACACCGGATCCACCGATGCCACACCGCGGGTCGCGAGGCGTCTGGGAGCACGCGTGCTGTGCGAACGATGGACAGCCGAGGATCAAGTCCGGAATCGCATCTGGAGGCTGGCCACGCAGCCGTGGATTCTGCTCCTGGATGCCGACGAACGGATTGCCGCCAAGGACTTGCCCCGGCTGGGGAAGCTCTTCTCGGCGCCAGGAGCGATTGCCTATGAGTTTGTCCGCCGGGACTACACCGACGGTGAAAATCTTCTCTGGGACTGGCGGCCGAACCAAGGCGAGTACCCTCGGGAGGAGGGTTTCTCCCAACGGTGCGGATGGATTCCCCGGAAGGTGATTCGGCTCGTGCGCCGGCAGGCCGGGGCGCGGTACCGCGGGCTGTGCCATCCCGCCCTGGAATTTCCGTCGGAGGCGCACGATCGGATTCGCCCAGCCCCTTTCCCTATCCATCACTTCGCCTCCCGGAAGGGAGCTGGCTTCGTGCGAAAGAAGCGGAGGCGGTACCTTCGGTTTCTCCTCAGGGAGGTGCGCTCCGGGGTCCGCCGTCCGAAACTGGCCCTTCAGGCTGCCCTGGAGCTTTTTGCGGCAGGGAAGGACGGCTTGGCATTTCATTATGCCCGGAGGGCGCTTCGGGAGGATGGGACCGGGGCCGATCCCTCCAAGCTTCTGGCGATGATCGCCCTTGAAAAGGGCCGGCATCGTCAGGCCCTCCAGGTCTTGCGGCGCGCTCTTCCCCGGCATCCCCGGTCCAGCGATCTGTGGTGCCTGTCTGGAATCACGCGGTTCCTTCTGGGGGATCTTCCCTCCGCCCAAAGAGCCCTGGCCAATGCCCTGCGCATCTCGGCGCATCATCCCTTGGCCTGGAATGCATGGGGGGCCCTGTGGGAGGAACAGGGGGACCTTCCGCGGGCCAGACGGGCCTATGAGACAGCGCTTCGATGGCATCCCGGACTCCGGGAGGCGAAGCGGAGCCTGGAAAGAATTTCCCGCCATGGCTAGGATCTCCGTGATCATGCCGGCGTACAACACCGAGCGCTTCATTGACGAAGCAATCCGGTCGGTCCTCTGCCAGGAGGGGCCCTCCTTTGAGCTTCTCGTAGCCGATGACGCCTCCACCGACCGGACCTGGCTGCGAATCGGCCGCCACCTCAAAGACCGGCGCGTCCGTGCCTGGCGCCTTCGGTCCCACCGAGGGGCCCCTGCCGCGCGGAACTTCCTCATTGCCCGCGCCAGGGGAAGATACATCTCCATCTGTGATGCCGATGATGTGATGCTTCCGGGAAACCTCGCGGCGTCGCTGAGGATTCTGGAACGGGACCGCCGCGTCGGGCTCGTCTACGGAGACCTTCAGCGAATCGACGAAAACGGCCGCCGCGGACCGGTCCGCCGCATGCCTGGCACTCGGGAAGGATGGGATCTTCTGGGCCAGAATGTCTGGCATGGGGGTTCCCTCATGCGCCGGGCTCTGCTGGACCGGGCGGGCGGTTACAGGGACCTGCCGGTCTTGCAGGATCTGGATCTGGCGCTTCGTTTAGCGGAGAAGACGCAGCTCCGTTCCCATGGGAAAGGGATTCTGTATCTGTACCGCAGGAGAAGGGGCTGTATCTCGCAGCAGTTTCCTGCCCGCCGGCAACGGATCTTCCGATGGATTATTCAGCAGGCCATTTGCCGCCGCTATGGCCGGCG
>CAYJQV010000066.1:0-7623 GCA_964372395.1 uncultured Planctomycetia bacterium
GTCTTCTCTCCTCCTGACCAGGGAGAGGGAACCCTTTTCCTCACGTACCTGCGGTACGAGCACGCCTCCAGCCGGATCGGCCGGCTCAAGGGAATGACCGATCCACAAGAGGTGCTGGACGGCTTTCTGTCGCAGGCCTTCGATAAGCTCGTCGATCCCCAGAAGGTCTGGAACCGGATCACCCCTCTGTTCCAGCGGGGGAAGGATCGGTTCGTCCGGGCGGAGTTTGCCTACACCCGCGGCTCGCAGCGGGTGCTGGAGCGGTTGCTGGCCTACCATCAGTCGGATGAGGACCGGCTCCATGTCCTGGCCCTGACCTCCGGATCGCTCGGCCAGGATTGGTCCGCCTTCGTCGAGGCCTGCTTTTGGACGGCGCGGTTCGATTCGTACCGGTTCCGTCCGGCGAGGGAGGGCGAGGCGTGAAGAACGGCGCAGTCCGAATCGGGCTGTTTCTTCTCCTGGGGATGCTGTCGGGCGGATGGGGAGCGGACCGGGCCGGGGGTCTGGAGTCCGACCCGCGGGATCGCTGGCCGAGCCCGCGGGAGCGCGGCACCTACCAGGCGCGGATTGCCTCCTCGGGGAAAATCCTCTGGACGGTGGAGTGGCGGACCTCGGTGACAGAGGAAGAGGACGGCAAGCGGGTTGAGATTCGCGAGGAAGGGCATGGTCAACCCTGGCGATATACCCAGCCGGTCACCTGGAAGAAGCAGATGGTGTTCCATACCCCGTCGGCGGGATCCCCCGGCGCCGAGGCGCCTGGCTCCGCGCTCTTCGTCGAGTCGGTCAAGGGGTTCCGGTGGAACGAGGGAGGCGAGCGGCTCGGCGAGCTCCGGCTGGAGCGGGACGAGGCCAGCCGGCGGATTCTCTTCAGGGATCGTCTGCCCGGGGAAAGGTCGGAGTCGGTCGTCCTTCCGTGGACTCCCCAGAGTTTGCCCGATGAGCTCCTGTTTCACTGGGCGCGGACGCTGCCGTTCGGGGAAGAGGGGCGCAGGGCCGCCTCCCGGTGCACCCTCCTTATCTCACCCCGGAGGCAATTCCGGATGAACGCCCTGATCCGGGGCCGGGAGCTCATCACCACCCCGGCCGGCACCTTTGCCTGTTACCGGGTGGAGCTGTATCCGGAGCTTGTGGGGCCCCTCAAGGCCTTCGCCCCCAGGACGCATCTCTGGTGCAGCGCCGACCCGCCGCACCGGTGGGTTCGGTACCGGGGGCCCGTGGGCGGCCCGGGCACCCCGGAGGCGGTGATTGAGCTGGTGCGGTTTGATGAGGAGCCGGGATGAAGATCGCCTGTGACCTCTGCGGCAGGGCGGTGGACGACTCCCTTCTCCAGATCATCGAGGATGGGAACGACATCCTCTACGCCTGCCCGGAGTGCTATCTTGCCAGCCAGGGGGAGCCGCCCGAGGAGCAGCCCTGATCCGTGGCGGCCAGTGCCGCCTGATCGGCCAGTGCCGCTTGACAGGAAGGGCGATTCGCGGGATACTCACCTGCTGGGGTGGTCGAGGAGGCTTCGGGCCGACGGGAGGAAGAGGGGCCAGCCACATGCCGAAAGGGAAGGTGAAGTGGTTCAGCAATCAGAGGGGGTACGGTTTCATCACCCCCGAGAATGGCAGCGATCTGTTTGTGCACTTCTCCGCCATCACCGGCGAGGGATTCAAGACGTTGCGCGAGGGTGAAGAGGTGGAGTTCGAGATCACGAAGGGACCCAAGGGAGAGCAGGCGTCGAACGTTCGGCACGTGGGTTCTCCCCCACCTGCCGCAGAGGGGGAACAGGAGCAGCCGTGAACGCAGTTCCAGGGGATCAGGAGAGGGTTTTTAAGCCCGTAACCGCGGCGACGGCCGTGTGGCGGAAGGGGGAGTCCTTCTGCCTAGCGGTCTGCCACGCCGCTTACCGCCGGATCATGAAGGCGGCCGGTCATGGGCTGTTCGGAGGGATGCGATAGAGACTCGGATTCATTGATCGCCTAAAAGGACCCAAGGAAGCCCATGATCGGAAACGGTCATGGGCCTTTTATTTTCAGGAGGAGAGACGATGCCAAAAACCGAAGAGGCCAGACCGCCCACACTTCTGCGGGTGAGGAGGAATCCCGTGAAGCTGACGGCTCTGCTCTACCTGCGGGAGGCGCTTCGGGCGGAACGGTACGAGGAGTGCGCCCAGTTCATCGCGGTGGCGAAGGAATTCGGGGCACAAGTGCGGGAGGTCGAGGAGCTTCTCGAGGATGTGCGGCGGATGCCGCGCTGAAGAGAAGGGCTATGCCGCCTGCCGGATGCCGGCGAGACGCTGTTTCTGCTCGAGGGTGGGGAGCTGTATGTTCCAGGCGAGCCCCAGCTTGTCGAGGGCCCGTATGGTGAGGTACGTCAGGTCCAGCTCCCACCACCTCAGGCCATGGGCGGCGGACCGGAGGAAGGCGTGGTGATTGTTGTGCCAGCCCTCGCCGTACGTCATGAGGGCCACCCACCAGTTGTTCGTGGAGCGGTCCTCGGTGGCCCAGACCTTGTAGCCCCACATGTGCGAGGCGGAATTGACGAGCCAGGTGGCGTGCCACATGAAGACGGTCCGGAAGAAGAAACCCCAGACCACAGCGGGCCAGCCGCCCCAGAGGTAGATGAAGAGCACCAGGATGAGCTGGTACCAGCCGTGCGTGGCGTTCATGAACCGATAGACCGGGTCCCGGTCCAGATCAGGGGCGAAGGCGCGGTACCGTTCGTACCGGTCCAGCTCATCGTCGAGGGCGAAGAGCCAGCCCATGTGGGCCCACCAGAATCCCTTGGTCGGGCTGTGCGGGTCGTTGGGCCGGTCGGACCGGGCATGGTGCATCCGGTGGATGGCCACCCACTTGATGGGACCGTTCTGCCAGGCCAGGACCCCGAAGAGGGCCAGCAGATACTCCAGCGGCTTCCACAGCTCAAAGGAGCGGTGGGTGAGGAGCCGGTGGTAGCAGAGACAGATCCCCAGAGCGCCGGTGAGCCACTGAAGCACCACGAACAGCCAGAAGCCCTTCCAGCTGAAGGTGAAAAAGGCAAAGAGCGCCCCCACATGCATCAGGGAGAAGGCGACAACGCTGTCCCATTTGATCCGACTGGCCCGGAGCATGGAGCTACCTTACCACTTCCGAGGAGGATTCGTCAAAGTAATTATCGGGGATGCCTTGAATTTCCAGCCCCTGCCGGGGCATACTTGCAGTTGGAATCGGCTGAAAAAGGCAAACCCGCCGAAAGGCGGGGACGCAAAGCCACTGGCCTGGACCTGAGAAAGGAGATTTCAGGATGGCAGCAGGGTTGCCAGTCGTCATAGCGATAGGATTATCGGTTCTTTCTGCAGCCTTCTCCGGGGTCGGCAGGGGCGTCCCAACGGCGCCTCCGAGGCAGGCCGCCGTGGATGCGGCCGCTTTACCGTCGCTGGAGGAGGAGCTGCAGCAGAGTCTCATCCGGGCTCGATCCGCTTGAATCGGTCGGTCGGTTGACCGTTGGTGCCGGTCGGGCGAGGCGCCTGAGGGGGGTCTTGTGTTTGTGTACCTCCGCAGGCGCCTTGTCTTTTGGGGCCGGCTTTGCTAGCTTGAAGCCGTGAAAAGTTCCTCCTTGCGTTGGAGGGAGCTGGTCACGGTGGCCCTGGCCGTGGCGCTGGCATGGGGCCTGAGGGGCCAGCATGGGCACGAGCGGGGCGCTGCGGCGGCCGGGGCGATGGCCGGCTTGGCGCTGGCGGCGGTGACCGGCGGGCCCCGCTGGATCGGGGCGGCGGTGATCGGGTCGCTGGGGTTCGCCATCGGAGGGGCGCTCAGTTACGGCCGGTTCGTCGAGCCGGCCTTCCGCGGCTCGCTGGAGGCGATCGCCTCGCTGGCCCTCATCGGGTTTGTCTGGGGCGGCCTCGGCTCGCTCGGGCTTGGGCTCGGGCTGGCCCTGCCGAAGTACCGGCTCTGGGAGAGGGCCGCCATCGCCGGCGGGCTGTTCCTCGTCTGGCTTTTGGTTGACCGGCTTCTCTGGACCCGGATGGCCGGTCCGGGTGATCTTCGGACCCGGGAGCTCATGGCGGTGGCGCTTCTCGGGGTGTGGGCCCTCCTGTCCGCCTACGTCGGAGTTTGGCGGGGCGATCGAATGTCCCTGAGACTGGGGACAGCCGGCGCGGTCGGTTTCGCCATCGGGTTCCCGATGGCCGCCTGGATTCAGGGGCTCGGCCAGATGACCGGGATCGCCCTGGACTGGTGGAAGGTGGCGGAACACCTGATCGGCTTTTGCGGGGGTGCTGCGCTCGGGTGGGCGGGGCTCACCCTGGAGAGCACCTGGACGCTGCCCCTGGCGGTCCGTCCGTTGGAACGATGGCTGGCCCTGGTCTGGCTGCTCTGGTTCCTCCCCGCGTGGCTCATCGCCAACAACCTCGACTACTGGATCTCCGAACGTGCCCTCCTGCCGCTGGAAATGGAGAGGGCCGCCTGGTCCCTGCTCGTCATTCTGCTCCTCTCGCTGGGCCTCTGGGGCTGGTTGGAGATGCGGCGCGGCCGCACCTTCGTCACCTCCTGGATGCCCGGGCATCTGCGGACCATCTTCCTCACGTTTGTCTGGATCACCACGTTGATTGCCTGCAGCAAGTCGCTGGTGGCCGGCGTCTGGAACGCCACCCCGGCCGGCTTCATCCTTCTGGCGGTCGGGGTGACCTGGGCGCTGGGCACCCGCTCCTGACAGCAACCTAGCTTTATCACCGCACTAAATTTTGCTCGCCCCTTGTTTTTCCTGTCCCCATGAGGCATATTTACTGTTGTTGAGGATCACTTAATTTCAATGAAAGATGCTAATAGTTGAATAAGGACACTTAAGTATGTCTCCAGAGATTCTTACGATTGATCAAGTCGCCGGGATCCTTCACCTGCATGTCATGACCGTCTACCGGCTGGTGAAGGAGGGAAAGCTGCCCGGATTCAAGGTCGGGGGGCGGTGGCGCTTCGAGCGCAGTGCCCTGGAGAACTGGATGGTGGACCGGGCGCAGGTCGCCCGCCTGGAAGCGGACCGCAAGCGGCTCAGCGGGAAGGAGAGACGATGACGGAAGAAAAGAAGAAGATCCTTTTGGTGGATGACGAGCCGGACCTGGTGCAGCTGGTTTCCCTGCGGCTTCAGGCTGCCGGCTACGAGGTGGAGGTGGCCTACGATGGCCAGCAGGCCCTGGACCAGGTCAAGAAGGTCAGGCCGGACCTGATCATCCTGGACCTCATGCTGCCGAAGTTCGACGGGTACAAGGTCTGCCGGCTGCTGAAGTTCGACGAGCGGACCAGCCGGATCCCGATCCTCATCTTCACCGCGCGGGCACAGGTGGAGGATGTGACGCTGGCCAGCGAGTGTGGGGCGGATGCGTATCTGACCAAGCCGTTCGATGCGCAGACGCTGCTGGGAAAGTTGGACGAGCTCTTGAAGGCGGGAAGGAGGGTCTGATGGCTGGATCGAGGAAGATCTTGATTGTGGACGATGAGAGGGATTTGCTGGATTCCTTGGGGACGGAGCTCGCGACGCGGGGATACGCGGTCCTGAAGGCCGGGGATGGGATTGCCGCCCTCGAGGCGGCGCGCTCGGAGGGGCCGGATCTCATCCTTCTGGATCTCATGCTGCCCCACCTGGATGGCTACCGGATCCTTCAGCTGCTCAAGAAGGATGAGCGCTACCGGAAGATCCCGATCCTGGTGATCACGGCGCGCGCGAACGCAGAGGACTGGACGCTCGCGATGGAGTGCGGGGCGGATGGGTGTCTCACCAAGCCATTCTGTCTGGACTCCCTGCTGGATCGGATTGTCGCGATCATCGGCAACGGCAGCGGGAATGGCAACAGCAGAGGCAACGGCAACGGCGATCTCTCCCATGGGGAAGCGGCGGCAGCCTAGCCCGAAGAGCAGCTGGGGGGAATGGCTGGAGCGGCTCGAGGGCCAGCTCGACCTGGACTCCCTCATGCAGGGATGCTGCAGGGCGCTGCTGCAGATGGGGCGCGCCGACCGGTGCTCCCTCATGGTGCTCGACAGTGACACGGATCAGCTGGTGGTCCGCTGGGCGGATGGGGTGAGGGTGAAGCCCTCGGGGCAGAGGCTCCGGTTTCGGCTGGGGGAAGGGCTGGCCGGCTGGGTGGCCCGGTCGCAGAAGGCGTTCTGCAGCAGCGATGCGGTGCGGGAGCCGCGATTCATCCCCTTTCAGAAGAGCGCGCGCCGGTTCCGGCCGGTCAAGGCGATCTGCTGTCTGCCGCTGGTCTTTGAGAGCCGGACCGTCGGCGTGGTCAACCTCTCCAGCTTCTCCAGCCGGAGGATGAGCCGGATGGCGGGACCGGGGGCGAGGCGGTTCCTCGGCCGCCTGGCCCAGGTGGTCGCACAGGTCACGCGCGTGCATGAGGCGGAGGCCATCTCCGAGCGGCTGAGGAGGCAGGTCAAGGTGACCTCGGAGACGGTCGCCCAGGTCAGCCACGAGGTCCGGACGCCGCTCACCCTCATCCAGGAGGCGGCGCAGCAGCTCCTCGATGGATTGGGCGGGGCGCTCACCCAGGAGCAGCGGGGCCGCCTGAATCTGGTGCAGACGCAGTCCGACCGGATGCTCCGACTGGTGACAGAGCTCTTGGATCTGTCGCGCATCGAGGTGGGACGGCTCGCCCTGCGCCGGCGGCCGATGGATCTGAAAGAGGCGGTGGAGGACGTCCGCAGCCGGTACGAGGCCCTCGTTTCCCCCCGCACGCTCTCGATCCATCTGGAGCCCTGTCCGCTCATTTACGCCGATCCGGTGCGGGTGACCCAGGTGGTGGAGAACCTCTTGACCAATGCGGTGAAGTTCACCCCTCCGGAGGGAAGGATCGCCGTGAGCCTCGCTCCCCGCGGGCGCTGCGCCGAGCTGGAGGTGAGCGATAACGGGGTCGGGATTGCGCCCAAGGAGCAGAGGCGGCTCTTCCAGAAATTCGCTCAGCTCCGGGTGCCGGCCGCGTTCGGCGGGCGGAGCGTGGGCCTGGGGCTGGCCATCGTCAAGGAGATCGTCCAGATGCACGGCGGGACGGTGCGGGTGCACTCGGAGGCGGGGAAGGGAACCACCTTCACGGTGAGCCTTCCGCTCTACACCCCATCCTTCGCGCTGACCGAGGAGTTCCGGGTCATGCGGGAGCAGGCGGCGCGGGAGGGGGAGGTGCTGGCGGTGCAGCTGCTGCGTCCGAAAGGTTCGGAGGAGTGGAATCCGGCTTCGGTCCGCGAGCTGTTAAGCCGATCCATCTCGCGCCAGGATCAGATGGTGGAGGGGCCCAACCGGAGCGTTGTCCTGCTCTCGGTGATCGATCCCGGGGGGCTTGCCCCGATGCGCCGGCGGCTGGAGGCGATCCTCACCTCCCAATCGAATCTGCTGCCCCGCTCGGGCCTGGGATGGGGCTGGGCCCTGGTCCCCCAGGAGGAGACGGCCCTGAGCACCGTGCTGGAGCTGGCCGGTCGGCGCTGTGAGGAGAAGGTGATCCATTCCCGATGAAGGCGAAGTCGCTGACTCAGCCGTCCAGATTCCCAGCCTTCAGGGGTGCGCGAGGGGGCTGGGCTGCCTTCGGCAGCCCAGGGGAGCCCCGCACGAGGCGACGGACGGGAGCCTCGGGGTTGCGGGGCGGGTGGCCGACCCGGAGTGAGCGGAGCGAACGAA
>CAYJQV010000067.1:0-7384 GCA_964372395.1 uncultured Planctomycetia bacterium
AAGCGCTTCCGATACCGCTTCTCTGATCGCCTTCCTGGCTCCCAAATGAAGTTGCTCGACTGTCTTTGCTTTCTTGGAGCTCATCTTCCCTCCGCTAATTTCAAAATCTTCTCATACAGATCACGGTTCCAGATCCTCAACTCGCCTTGCTTCTCTTCGGCAATATCCTTCGGGGTGCCTCCTGAATTATCGATCAGCGACCAGGAATCGAGGATCGGCTTGTAATGCCTGAAGAAATTCCCGATTCCTTTATGGAAGCGGCGGCACACGCCCCCACTCCGCATCCAGCTCTTCCTCTGCCTTCTTCAATCCTTTGGGAGCCCACTTGCATGTAGTAAGCGCCCCCCGGAGTTCGAGCCCGGTCTTCCCGATAAGAATTCGAGGTCGCCCTGCGCTTCCCCGAGGGGGAGAACCCGGTTCGGGACGATGTCGGCGATCAGCGGACCGCCGGATCGATCCGAGCATGAGCGGGTCAGCCTCCGCCGGGAGCCCCATCCCAGCTCGAGCGGTTCTCGGAGAACCAGACGATCGTGCGGCGCAGGCCATCCTCGAAGGAAACCTGCGGGCGGTAGCCGAGGATCCGCCTCGCCCGCGAGAGATCCGCCCGGCTGTGAAGGATATCGCCCAGCCGGGCCGGCCCGAAAGTCGGCGCGACCCGCAGGCCCATCAGGCGATTCAGCCGGCGCGCGAGATCCAGCACCGAATGCCCCGCCCCGCCGGCCACGTTGAAGACCTGCCCGGCTGCGCCGCGCGCCGCGGCGGCCAGCAGATTCGCACGGACGACATCGCCGACGTACGTGAAGTCCCTCGTGTGCCTGCCGTTCCCATGGACCGGAGGATGCCTGCCACGGAGCAGACAGGTGATGAATCGGGGAATCACCACCGCGTATCGGTTCTGCAGGGACTGGCGGGGCCCGAAGACGTTGAAATACCTCAGCCCCACCGCCTCCAGTCCATACAGCCTGGTGAACATGGCGGCGTAAAATTCGCCGGCCAGCTTGGAGACGGCGTAGGGGGACTGCGGGCGCGGCGGATGATCCTCTCTCTGGGGAAGCTGTTTGGAATCGCCGTACACCGAGCTGGACGAGGCGTAGACCACGCGGCGGACCCCCGCCTCCCGCGCCAGCCGGAGCAGTGTCAGCGTCCCGGTCGCATTCACCTCGTGGTATCCGACCGGATCCTCCACAGACTGGGGAACCGAGCCGAGGGCCGCCTGGTGGTAGACCACCTGTACGCCGCGCAGGGCTCTGCGGAGCGCCGGTTCATTTCGGATATCCGCGCGAATGAACTCGACCCGGTCGAGCACCCCGCGGAGGTTATCCCGCGTTCCGGTGAGCAGGTTGTCGAGGACGCGGACGCGATCGCCCCGCCGGACCAGGGCGTCCACGAGATGCGACCCGATGAAGCCGGCCCCGCCGGTCACGAGAACGATCCTGCGATGCCGCATGGGGAAGGTCAGCTCGTCCTTTTCCGGGCCGGGACGCTGGCGGAGGTGCCGTAGAACGATTCGGCGCACTCCATCAGCGTCTCGGAGAGGGTGGGATGCGGATGAACGGTCTCCGCCATGTCGCGGGCCGTGGCCCCCATCTCCACCGCGAGGACCCCTTCGCTGATCAGGTCCCCTGCCCCGTGGCCCACGATGCCAACGCCCAGGATCCGCTCGGTCTCCGGCTTCAGGATGAGCTTGGTCAGGCCGTCCGGCCTGTCCAGGGTGAGCGCACGCCCCGAAGCCGACCAAGGAAAGCGGGAAATCTCGATCGGGATGTTCCTGGCGCGCGCATCGGACTCCGTCAGGCCACACCAGGCCACTTCCGGATCCGTGAAGACGACGGCCGGGATGACCACATCCTCAAAGGTGCTGTGTTCGCCGGTCATCGCCTCCACCGCGACGCGCGCCTCCTTCGACGCCTTGTGGGCCAGCATCGTCCCGCCCACCACGTCGCCGATGGCGTAGATCGCCGGATCGGCGGTCTGCTGCTGCGCGTTGACCTGAATGAAGCCCTTGTCATCCCGGCCGACCCGGGTATTCTCAAGCCCCAGGTCGTCGCAGCTCGGGATCCGCCCGACCGAGACGAGCACCCTTTCGTACAGCTCCTCAAGCTTCTTCCCCGCAACCTCCATGACCACCTTGATCTGCTTGCCGCTCGTGGCCATCTTGAGAACCTTGGCGCTCAGCCGAACTTCCTGAAACGCCCGCCGGGCGTACTCCATCACCGGCCGGACAAGGTCCGGATCGGCGCCGGCCAGGATGGTGCCAAGCGCCTCCGCGAGAACCACCCTGCTTCCCAGGGTGGCGTAGACGGTGCCGAGCTCCATGCCGATGTAGCCGCCTCCCACCACCAGCAGCTTCTCCGGGATCTCCTCCAGCTCCAGCGCCTCGTTCGAGGTCATCACCCGCTTGTTGCCAAGATCAAAGGCCGCCGGAATGGCCGGCTTGGATCCCACTGCGATGATGGCGCTCTCGTACCGGATGAACCTCTGGCCATCGGCGGTCTCCACCCGCAGGGTATGCGAATCCTCGAAATGGCCGCGGCCGCGCAGGAGCTGGACACCCCGTTTCTCCGCAAGGGTCCGGATCCCATTCCCCAGCCGGTCCAGCACCGAATCCTTCCAGGCGCGGAGCCGTCCCAAACTCACCTTGGGCTGCCCGAACGCGATGCCCCGATTCCTCGAATCCTCCGCCTGCCGCACGAAGCCGGTCGCGTGCAGCAGCGCCTTGGAGGGAATGCAGCCGACGTTGAGGCAGATCCCTCCCAGCCGCTTCTCCTGATCCACCAGGATGACCTTTTTCCCCCGGTCGGCTGCATAAAAGGCGGCGGTATAGCCTCCGGGCCCGGCTCCAACCACAACCAATCCTGTCTTAACGGGCTCCATCGGCTAACACCCAATGGGGTCAGACCCCGCGGGGTCTGACCCCGTCAAGCGACCCCGCGGGGTCTGACCCCGTCAAGCTTTACCTCCGTTTCCTGAAAATTCTCCAGCGCCTGAACCAGATCCCGGATGAAGCGAGCGGCCTGCGCGCCGTCAATCACCCGGTGGTCGTAGGAAACCGCCAGCGGCAGGATCCGGCGGGGCTCGGGAGGGCTTCCTTCCTTAACGTAGATTGGCCGGAGCACCGCTCGTCCCACCCCGAGGACCGCCACCTCCGGCTTGTGGATGATCGGGGTAAAGTGCGTCCCCCCGATGCCGCCCTGGTTGGACAGGGTGAAGCTGGCCCCCTGCAGCTCCTCCAGCGTCACCTTCCGCTGGCGCGCCCGGGCTGCGAGCTCCTCCAGCTCCTTGGCGAGCTGCTGCATTCCCTTCTTGTCCACATCCCGCAGCACCGGCACGATCAGGCCCGCCTCGGTGTCCACCGCGATCCCGATGTGCAGATACTCCTTATAGACGAGCTCGCCGGCATCCTCATCGAGGCTGCAATTGAAGATCGGATGCTTCTTGAGGGCCTGAGCGAGCGCCCTGAGGAGGAAGACCGTCAGCGTGAGCTTCACCCCCCTCTTCTCGAACGCCGGGGCCTGTTTCTCCAGCATCCCCCAGAGGGCGGTCGCGTCCGCCTCGTCCAGCTGGGTGACGTGAGGAATGGACTCCCAGGATTCCTGCATGGCCCGGGCGACCGACTGCCTCAGCGACGAGAACTTCTCTCTTCGGATCGGCCCCCATCGGGAGAAATCCACCGGCGGGCCGGAGGGCCTCTTGCGCTCGCCGGCCTGCTGCAGGCGCGCGACGTGCCCCCGCAGGTCCTCCGCCGTGATTCGCCCGCCCCGCTCCGATCCCTTCACCTTCGCCAGATCGATCCCCAGCTCACGCGCCATCTTTCTCAAGCCGGGGGAAATGGGGGGCGCGGCCGCACCGGCGGACGGAGGAGGAGTACCGGGAGTCGGCGCCGCAGGCGCAGCCCCACCTGCACCCTCCTCCGCCTCCAGGGTCACCAGCACCTGGCCGACCGTGATCTGATCCCCCTGCCTGACGTGGACCTCCACCACCCGGCCGGATGCCGTGGAGGGGATGGGGGCGATCGCCTTCTCATTCTCCAGCTCGAGGATCGTCTGCCCCTTCTCGATCCGGCTGCCCGGAGTCACCTGAACGCTGACCACGGTTCCGGAGTCCGCCCCCTCGGCCAGCGCGGGCAGCCGCAGCTCCACCGTCACAGGATCACCGGGAACGGTTTTTCAGGATTGATCCCCAGCTCGCGGATCCCCTTCTCCACTGCGGCCGGTTCAAGAAGGCCCCTCTGGCAGAGGGCGTACAGGGTGGCCAGCGCAATCATCTCCGCATCCACCTCGAAGAAGCGGCGCAGCACCTGGCGCGTGTCGCTCCGGCCAAAGCCGTCCGTGCCCAGCGTGGTCAGGCCGCCGGGCACCCACGGGGCGATCTGGTCCGGCACCATCTTCATGTAATCCGAGACCGCCACAAAGACCCCCTGTTGTCCCTCGAGCGCCCTCTCCAGATACGATTTCCGGGGCGGCGCGGCCGGATGCAGCATGTTCCAGCGCCGGGCGTTCAATGCATCCGTCCGGAGCAGTTTGTAGCTGGTGGCGCTCCAGACATCGGCGGAGACTCCGAAACGCTCCGCCAGGATCTCCTGAGCCCGCAGCACCTCGCACAGCAGGGGCCCGCTGCCCAGGAGATGGGCCCGGTGCTTCTTGCCGGCCGGGCCCTTCCGGAGCCGGTAGAGGCCCCGGAGGATCCCTTCCTCCGCGCCGGCCGGCATGGCCGGCATGGAGATGTTCTCGTTGTAGAGGGTGAGGTAATAGAGAACCTCTTCCCCCTTGACCAGCATCCGCTCGATGCCGTCCCGGATGATCACCGCGATCTCGTACCCGAAGGCCGGATCGTAGGAGAGCAGGGTCGGGATCGCGCTGGCCAGGAGATGGCTGTGGCCATCCTGATGCTGGAGCCCTTCGCCGTTCAAGGTCGTCCGCCCGGCCGTCGCGCCGAGCAGGAAGCCCTTGGCGCGGCTGTCCCCGGCCGCCCACATGAGATCGCCGATCCTCTGGAATCCGAACATGGCGTAGTAGATGAAGAAGGGAAGCATCGGGATGCCGTAATTGGCGTAGGAGGTGCCGGCCGCAATGAAGGAGCTCATCGCCCCGGCCTCGGTGATCCCTTCCTCCAGAAGCTGGCCGTCCTTCGCCTCCTGGTAGAAGAGAAGGGTCTCCCGATCCACCGGCTCATAGAGCTGACCTTTCGGGGAGTAGATGCCGATCTGCCGGAAGAGGGCATCCATCCCGAAGGTTCTGGCCTCGTCCGGAATGATCGGGACGATCTGCCGGCCGATCCCCTTGTGCCGGAGCAGCTTGCTCAGGATCCGGACGAACGCCATGGTGGAGGAGATTTCCATCTGGCCCGATCCCTGCAGGAACTCGCCATACTCCTCCTGCCCAGGGACCGCCGCAGGGACCGCCCGCACCCGCCGCTGCGGCAGGAAACCACCCAGCGCCTTGCGCCGCTCCTGCAGGTACTGCATCTCCGCGCTGCCCACCGGAGGACGGTAGAACGGCGTCTCCACCACCTCCTCGTCGCTGATCGGGATGTTGAAGCGGGCCCGGAACTCCCGGAGCTCCTTCTCATTCAGCTTCTTCTGCTGGTGCGTGATGTTCCGCCCTTCACCCGCCTCCCCCAGGCCGTAGCCCTTCACGGTCTTCGCCAGGATCACCGTGGGGGACCCGCGATGCTCCACCGCCGCCCGGTACGCCGCGTACACCTTCTGCGGGTCGTGCCCGCCGCGGAGAAGCTTGCGGATCTGCTCATCGGTGAGGTGGTTCACCATCTCCTGCAGTTTGGGGTGGCGCGCAAAGAAATGCTTGCGCGCATAGCTGCCCGGCTCGACGGAGTACTTCTGGTAATCCCCGTCCACCGCCTCCTCCATCCTCTTCACCAGGAGGCCCTCGCGGTCCGCCGCCAGGAGGGGATCCCAATTCGATCCCCAGATCACCTTGATCACGTTCCAGCCGGCCCCGCGGAAAAGGGCCTCCAGCTCCTGGATGATCTTGCCGTTGCCCCGCACCGGGCCGTCCAGCCGCTGGAGATTGCAGTTGACCACCCAGATGAGGTTGTCCAGCTCCTCGCGCGCGGGGAGGGTCAGCGCCCCCATCGATTCCGGCTCGTCCATCTCCCCGTCGCCCACAAAGCACCAGACCTTGGGCTCGCCGGTCTTGAGCAGGCCCCGCGCCCTGAGGTACCGCATGAACCGCGCCTGGTAGATCGAGAGAATCGGCGCCAGCCCCATGCAGACCGTCGGGAACTGCCAGAAGTCCGGCATGAGATAGGGGTGCGGATAGGAGGAGAGCCCCTCGCCCGGCTCCACCACCTCCTGCCGGAAATGGTGGAGCTGCTTGGCATCGATCCGGCGCTCGACGTAGGCGCGGGCGTAATTGCCGGGAGAGGCGTGGCCCTGGAAGTAGACGAGGTCCGCCGGGCGGGATCCGTCCGGCCCCCGGAAGAAGTGATTGAATCCGACCTCGTAGAGGGTGGCGCACGAGGCGAAGGTGGAGATGTGGCCGCCGAGCCCCTCGTGGATCCGGTTGGCCTTGACCACCATGGCCATCGCGTTCCAGCGGACGTAGCTCTTGATCCGCCGCTCCAGCTCCCGGTCGCCCGGATAGGGCGGCTCCTGGTCCGCGGGGATCGTGTTCACATACGGCGTGTTCAGCTTAGCCGCCGTTTCCTCTATAATGGATCCCATGCAGCTCCTCGATTTGACCTTCCCCGAACCGGAAGAGAATCTCCGCTTCGACGAGTTCCTCCTCGATCTCTGCGAGAAGGAGACCGCGCCCGAGGCACTCCGTTTCTGGGCGCCCCGACAGCACTTCGTGGTGCTCGGCTACGCCAGCGCAGCGGGCGAGGAGGTCAACCTGGCCCTCTGCCGCAAGCTTTCGATCCCGGTCCTGCGCCGGGTGAGCGGCGGCGGCACCGTGCTCCAGGGGCCGGGCTGCCTGAACTTCTCACTCGTCCTGCGGATCGGCCGGGACCCTGCGCTGCGCACCATCGCCGGCACCAACGCCTACGTGCTGGAACAGCACCGGAGGGTGCTCCAGCCGCTCCTTCCCGGGCCGCTGCTCCATCAGGGCGCAACCGATCTGACCCTCAAAAATCTCAAGTTCTCCGGAAACGCCCAGCGACGGAGGAAGTCGTGCCTCCTCTTCCACGGAACCTTCCTCCTGGGCCTCGATCTGCCGCTCGTCGAGAGGCTTCTCCCGGTGCCCGCGCGCCAGCCGCCCTACCGCAACCACCGATCCCACCGGGAGTTTCTGGTCAACCTGCCCCTGAAGGCCCCGGCGGTCAAGGAAGCCCTCCGACGCGCCTGGGGGGCCCGCCGCATCGCTCCGGCTGACGCCTCCGCGATCCAGAGGGAACCGAGGGTTCCCTCTGGTGCCACCCTCCTCCG
>CAYJQV010000068.1:0-7236 GCA_964372395.1 uncultured Planctomycetia bacterium
CTAGGGATTCTCCCGGCGCCGGAAGAATTTCCGCAGGCCGTCGATGAATCCCTTCCGTTTTTCTGGGGGTGCCTTTTCCTCCCTGGGCCTCGGCTGGGGCGGCCGCTCCGGCTGAACCTTCTTCTCCTGCACCTTGGGCTTCTCCGGCCGGGGCTTCGGCTTCTCCTTCCCCTTCGGCTTCTCCGGGGGCGTGATCTCGCCGGGCCGTTCCACCAGCTCCAGGATCGCGAGGGAAGCCCCATCCCCGGAGCGGTACCCGTTCCACACCACCCGCGTGTAGCCGCCCCGCCGATCCTTCATGAGCGGCGCCAACTCGGAAAAGAGCCGGCGCACGAGCTCCGCGTCATTGACGACGCCCATCGCTCGCCGGCGGGCTGAAAGGGTTCCCCGCTTGCCCAGGGTGATCAGGCGTTCCACCGCCCGCTGGGCCTCCTTTGCCTTCGCCCGCGTGGTCACGATCCTCCCCTCGCGGAGCACCGCCTGGGCGAGGCTGCGGACGGTGGCCTTGCGCCAGCTGCGCGATCTTCCGAGATCCCGGGTATGAGCGCCGTGGGGCATGGAGGGCCCTGCCTAGACCGAGCTCTGCTCCAGGGTGCGGCGATCCAGCTTCATGCCGAAGGAGAGCCCCATCCCCTTGAGCAAGCTGAGGATCTCCGCAAGCGACTTCTTCCCGAAATTCCGGTACTTGAGCATCTCCGCCTCGCCCTTCTGGACGAGGTCGCCGATCGTCTTGATCTTCGCCTCCCGCAGGCAGTTGGCGGATCGGACCGACAGCTCCAGCTCGCTGACCGGCATCCGGAGCTTGTCCAGCACATCGGGTGAAAGGGCCTCTTCCTCTTCCGCCCCCTCTTCCGCCGGAAGCTCCCCGAACGCCGTGAAGATCTCCAGATGCTTCTGCAGGATGTGCGCCGCCGTGAGAAGCGCCTCCTTGGGATTCATCGACCCGCGGGTCCAGATCTCCAGGATCAAGCGGTCATAGTCGGTCATCTGCCCGACCCGGGTGTTCTCGACGCCGAAGTTGACCTTGACGACAGGGGAGAAGACGGAATCCACGGCGATTACCCCGATCGGCTGAGACTCCTTCCTGTTCCGCTCCGCCGGAACGTACCCCCGTCCGATCCCCATCTCCAGCTCGACACGGAGCTTCGCCGACTTGGTGAGCGTGGCGATGTGCTCGTCCGGGTTGAGGATCTCCACCGTCTCATCGGTCTCGATCTGGCCGGCGGTGACCTTCCCCTTCTTCTCCGCCGAAAGGGTGAGGGTCTTGGGAGAGCGGCTGGTCGACCGCAGCACGATCTTCTTCACGTTGGCGATGATCTGGGCCACATCCTCGGCCACGCCGGGGATGCTCGAGAACTCGTGCAGCACCCCGTCGAACTTCACCGACGTCACGGCCGCCCCTTCCAGGGAGGAGAGCAGGACCCGCCGCAGGGAGTTGCCGACGGTCGACCCGTATCCCCGCTCAAAAGGTTCCGCGATGAACTTGCCGTACGTCGGCGAGTACGAGGCCTCATCCACCTCCACCTTCGACGGCATCTCAAAGTCTTTCCAGGCAATCCCCATTCCAACCTCCTCTTTTACTTGGAGTACAACTCGACGATCAAAGATTCCTGTATCGGGAACTGAACGTCGTCCCGCTTCGGCACCCCCACCACGGTCGCCCGCGGCTCCTCGGGATGCCGGTCGAGCCAGGGGGCGAGCGGGCGCTCCTTGGTCAGCTCCCGCGTGTCCCGGATCCCCTGGAGGAATTTCTCCGAGCCGACCAGCTCAATCGCCTGCCCCGAGCGGACAATGAACGAAGGGATCGTGACCCGGCGTCCCGCCACCCTCGCGTGCCCATGCTGCACGATCTGCCTGGCCTGCTTCCGCGAGGCAGCGAAGCCCAGGCGAAAGACCGCGTTGTCCAGCCGCCTCTCCAGAAGCTCCAGCAGCTTCTCGCCGGTCACCCCCTTGGCCCGCGAGGCCTCCTGGAAAACCTTCCGGAACTGCCGCTCCAGCATGCCGTACATCCGCTTCACCTTCTGCTTCTCCCTGAGCTGGAGCCCGTAGTCCGAGAGCCTCACCCGCGCCTGGCCGTGCTGCCCCGGCGCGTATCCACGGCGCTGGAACGGGCATTTTTCCGTCACGCACTTGGTGCCCTTGAGGAACAGCTTCATCCCCTGACGGCGGCAGATGCGGCAGGAGGGACCCAGGTAGCGAGCCATCCCTACACCCTCCTCCGCTTCGGCGGCCGGCAACCGTTGTGGGGAACCGGCGTGACATCCCGGATGGCGGTGATGGCCAGCCCCGCGGCCTGCAGCGCCCGGACGGCGGATTCACGCCCGGAGCCGGGGCCCTTCACGAACACCTCCACCTCCTTGACCCCCATGTTGAGCGCCTTGCGCGCCGCATCCTCCGCAGCCACCTGAGCCGCGAAGGGCGTCGCCTTCTTGGAGCCGGTGAACTTGACGACACCGGTCGAGGACCAGCAGAGGGTGTTCCCCTGCTTGTCGGTGATCGTCACAATGGTGTTGTTGAAGGTGGCATGGATGTGTGCGATGCCGCTGGTCGCGTGAACCTTTGCCTTCTTCCGGGCCTTGACTTCCTTCACTTCCTTGACTTCCTTCACTTCCTTGACTTCCGCCATGTTCCTCCTTGTCCGAAGCGGTACCCCGTGCCTACGCCTTGGGTGCCGTTACCGGTTTCTTCCGCAAACCGACCGCCTGCCGCCGGCCCTTGCGCGTCCTGGCATTGGTGTGCGTCCTCTGCCCGCGCACCGGCAGCCCCCGGCGGTGCCGCAGGCCCCGGTAGGAACCGATGTCGATCAGGCGGCGGATGTTCTGGGAAACCTCCCGGCGGAGATCCCCTTCCACCTTGTATCCCTGCGTGATGGCCGAATGCAGACGGGTGACCTGCTCATCCGTCAGATCCTTCGCCCGAATGGCCGGGTCCACCCCCGCCTTGGAGAGGATCTGCCTCGAAAGCGCCCGCCCCACCCCGTAGAGGGTGGTGAGCGCCACGTCGATCCGCTTCTCCCTGGGGAGATCCACTCCTACAATCCTAGGCATCTCTCATCCTTGTCGTTGTTTGTGCCGCGGGTTCTTGCAGATGACGCGGGTCACGCGGTTTCGCTTCACGATGCGGCACCGCTCGCAGATTCTTTTCACCGACGCCCTGACCTTCATCCCTCGCCTCCCACGCGACCCCTCACGTGCGCACCCGGAACGTGATCCGCCCCCGGGTCAGATCGTATGGAGAGAGCTCCACCGTCACCTTGTCCCCCGGGAGGATCCGGATGAAATGCATCCGCATCTTTCCCGCCACATGGGCCAGGATCCGGTGGCCGTTCTCCAGCTCCACCCGGAACCTGGCGTTCGGAAGGGCTTCCACCACCATCCCCTCCACCTGAATGGCCTCTTCCTTCACGTTTTCATCCCGAAATGTCCCGCCGAAGGCGGCACCTCTTTAGGCACGGGTCAGGATCTCCGGCCCGCCGTCGGTGACCGCCACCGTGTGCTCGAAGTGAGCCGACCAGCTCCCGTCCTGCGTCACCGCCGTCCATCCGTCCGACAGGACCCGCACCGCGGGCCTTCCCATGTTCACCATCGGCTCGATGGCCAGAACCATCCCGGGCTTCAACCGGGGCCCGAATCCCGGTGCGCCGTAGTTCGGGATCTGAGGCGGCTCATGCAGCTGCGTGCCGATCCCGTGGCCCACGAATTCCCGCACCACCGAGAAGCCGTTGGATTCCGCCTCCGTCTGAACCGCGTGCGACACATCGGAAAGCCGCCCGCCCGCCACTGCCGCTTCGATCCCGCGCGCCAACGCCTGTTCCGTCACCTCGAGGAGCCGCCGGATCCCCGGGGAGATCTCCCCCGCCGGCACCGTCCTGGCCCCATCCGCGTAGTACCCCTCCAGCAGCACCCCCACATCCAGCCCCACAATGTCCCCGGGCTGAAGCCGCCTCCCGGAGGGGATCCCGTGAACCACCTCCTCGTTCACCGAGGTGCAGATGTTCGCCGGAAAACCGCGGTACCCTTTGAACGCCGGCCGACCCCCGAGCTGGAGAATCATTTCCCTGGCGAGCGCATCCAGCTCCCCGGTGGTGATCCCCGCTCGCACCTCCTTGGCCAGCCGCTCGAGAACCTCTCCCACGATCCGACCGGCCCGCCGCATGATTCCGATCTCCTCGGCTGTCTTGAGCTCGATCACCGCATCCGTCGCCGCCGGCCTCAACGAAGCCCCTCCCGGTGCAGGAGGTCGAGCAGGGCCTGATACTGGGCCTCGATCTCCATATCCCCGGAGAGGCGCCGAAGCCTCCGCTGGCGCTCGTAATGCCCCAAGAGCGGCCCCGTCTGCTCCCGGTACACGGCGAGCCGCCTCCGGATCGTTTCCGGCCGATCGTCCTCCCGGACCTCCAGCCTGCCCCCGCAGCGGTCGCAGCGGTCCCGCTGGGTGGACGGGAGCGTCCGGAGGTGGTAGACAGCCCCGCAGGCCCCGCAGATCCGCCGGCCGGCCAGCCGCTCGACCACCCTCTCCTCCTTCATCTGGAAATCGACCACCACGTCGATCGGGGCCTGCCCCTCCCCCTTCAGGCGCTCTTCCAGCACCTGCGCCTGCTGTTCTGTTCGGGGAAAGCCATCCAGGACGAACGACTCCTTCGGCCCGATCGCCCGCAGGCGCTCCAGGATAAGCCCCACCACCAGGTCGTCCGGCACCAGCGCTCCGGATTCCATGTACCGGCTGGCCTCCCGCCCCACCGGATCCCCCCGCCGAACCGCCTCGCGCAGGAGATCCCCGCTGGAGAGCACCGCCACACCCAGCCGCTTCCTCAACAGATCGGCCTGCGTCCCCTTTCCCGCACCCGGAGGGCCCAGCAAGACGATCCTCATCCCCCATCCTACCGGCGCGCCCGCAGTCGCCCGCCCTGGCTTAAGAACCCCTCGTAATTGCGCATGAGCAGGAACGACTCCACCTGCCGCATCGTCTCCAGCAGCACCCCCACCACGATCAGCAGGCTCGTCCCGCCGAAGAAGCTGGAGACCAGATACGGGATCCCCAAGCCCCGCCCCACCATGTCAGGCAGAACCGCCACCACCGCCAGGAAGATCGCCCCCGGCAGCGTGATCCGGCTCAGCAACCGGTCAAAGAACTCCGCCGTCGGCCGGCCCGGCCGGATCCCCGGGATGAACCCGCCGAACTTCTTCATGTTGTCCGACACGTCCACCGGGTTGAAGGCGATGGCGGTGTAAAAGTACGCAAAGAAAACGATCAGCACCGAGTAGAACACCATGTACAGCAACTGCCCGCCCGTGAGCCAGTTCGCGAACCGGTTCAGAAGCGCAATCCCCGTGAAACCGGCCATCGTCGCCGGGAACAGGATGATCGACTGCGCGAAGATGATCGGCATCACGCCCGCGTGGTTCACCCGGATCGGGATGTACGTCGCCTGCCCGCCGTACACCTTCCGGCCCACGATCCGGCGCGTGTACTGGACCGGGATCCGGCGCTGCCCCTGGGTGATCGCGATGATCGCCACCACCACCGCCGCCAGCATGACCGCCATCAGGATGAGGGTCGCCGGCGTCACCTGCGCCTGCCCGGCGGCACCGGGATTGGCCAAAAGCACGAGCTGATGGATCGCCGTGGGCAGTTGGGAGAGGATTCCGGCGGTGATGAGGATCGACATCCCGTTGCCGATCCCCAGCGCGGTGATCTGCTCCCCGAGCCACATGATGAAGGCGGTGCCGCTGGCCAGCGTCACGATCGTCAGCAGCCGGAATCCCCATCCCGGGAACATCACCATCTGCGTCCCCTCGAAGTTCCGGGGGTTCTCGAGCCACAGGGAGATGAAGAAGGCCTGGAGGATCCCGAGGCCCACCGTCAGGTAGCGGGCATACTGGTTGATCCGCCGCCGCCCGGACTCCCCCTCCTCCTTGGCCATCTGCTCCAGCCGCGGGATCACGACCACCAGGAGCTGCATGATGATGGAGGCCGAGATGGCCGGCATGATCCCCAGCGCGAAGATCGTCATCTGGGAAAGCCCGCCCCCGCTGAACAGGTCCATGACCGTGAAGAGGGTCCCGCCCAGCTGCTGACTCATCCTCTCAAAGAACGACCGAAGGGCCTGTCCGTCAATCCCCGGCAGAGGGATGTAATTCCCCACCCGGTAGACCGCGATGAGCCCCAGCGTCACGAAGATCCGCCCGCGAAGCTCGGGGATCTTCAGGCTGTTGGCAAGCGCCCGCCACATTCTGGATTACCTGCGCTCCGGCGGCTTCGCCCGCCAGGGCAGCTCCTCCGCCGCCCCGCCCGCCTGGGAGATCTTTTCCCGCGCCGAGCGGGAAAACCGGTGCGCCTGGACCTTGAGCGGATGTTCCAGCTTTCCGTCGCCCAGGATCTTCACCCGCGCCTCCGGCCGGCGCACCAGGCCGCTCTCCAGCAGGGAAGCGGGACTCACCATGCTCCCCGACGGAAACCGGTTCAGATCCCGCAGGTTCACCACCTCCACCGGCGCGTGCACGTGGGTGAATCCCCGCTTGGGGATCCGCCGGACCAGCGGCATCTGCCCACCTTCAAACTCCGGCCTCAGGCCGGGGCCGGACCGGGCCCGCTGGCCCTTATGGCCCCTGCCGGATGTCTTGCCGTGGCCGGAGGACTCGCCGAGGCCCCGCCGCTTCGGGCGGCGGTTGGCGCCGCGCGGCGCCCGAATCTCACCCAGCTTCATCGCTCCGGCTGATGCCTCCGCTCTCCAGAGGGAACCGAGGGATCGCCGGCCGACGAGTAAGGAGGCCACGCCTGGCGATGGGCGCGAGATGTGAGCGCCCTGACCGACAGTCGCCGTGCGACGAAGAAGGAGCACACGCTTGGCGACGCCGGCGAGAAGGTGAGCCGGCAGGCCGACAGGCCGAGGAGACCCCTCTGGTTCCACCCTCCTCCGGGGAAGGCGAGGGGCGGCGCCCTTCGTTCGCTGCGCTCACTCCGGGTCGGCCACCCGCCCCGCAACCCCGAGGCTCCTGTCCGTCGCCTCGTGCGGGGCTCCCCTGGGCTGCCTAAGGCAGCCCAGCCCCCTCGCGCACCCCTGAAGGCTGGAAATCTGGACGGTTGAGGAAGCGACTTCGAGCCCGTTTCAAAACCGGCCCGCAGCGTCCCGGCGGCGGGTCGCCCGGTTCGGGCACGCTCGGCGCCCCAGCGAGGCGCCTCGCTCTGTCCTCGGCCGCGCACACAACCGTGCCGCGCGGCCTGCGGAGGTCCCTC
>CAYJQV010000069.1:0-6894 GCA_964372395.1 uncultured Planctomycetia bacterium
TTCCGCGTTCATGAAGCCGTTCTGGATCTGCTGGCCGACCGCCCGGAGCATGCCGTGGAGCATCTCCCGCCCTTCGCTTCTTCTCATGCCGCCTGCCTGCCAGAGCGCCTGGAAGGCGTCGCGCGTGGCCTGGATCGCATTCAGTTGATCGCCCAGGAAGCCCTGAAGCTTGGCAGCTTCGAGCGAGGTGAGGTCCAAGTCCTTTTTGTTGGCCAGGTTCTCCATCCGCTTGTGGGTTTCTGTCGCCACCTCGCGGAACTTCTGGTTGAGCTCGCGGGCCAGCGCTTTGAGCTCCGGCTTCCTCATGCCGGACTGCTTGGCTGCCGCCAGCGCATCCTGGACGAAGTTGGCCATGCCCTCGTGCGCCCGGGTCAAGCCGTGCAGCGCCTGCCCTATCTGCTCGGGCGTCACACCCTCGGCGTTGATCACCGTGTCGGCCAGCTTCGCATAATCCTTGAAGTTCTCGGTGAGTGTCTCGGCGGCCTTCCGGATGAACGTGCGGACTGCCTCCGGCCCCACGCCGGCCTTGGCCAGCGACATCGCCGCCTGGCCGGCCAGAGCGGTCAGGTTCTGGAACGTCTGGCCGACCGCCTGCACGAAGCCGGCCGCATTCGCCTTCTCGCGGCCGACTACATCCCTGGCCACACCCAGAAGTTCGCGGAACGTCCCGGACACATCGCCCCAGAGCTTGTTGACGAAGGTGTTGAAGGCCTCCTTGTTGCCGGAGAACCGGGCCGGGTTGATCACCTCAAGCGCCTTCTGGGCAAAGGCGATGTACCGGTTCACCCCCTGGCGGGCCGCCTCGGCGTTTGCCAAAGTCGGGTTCGTCTTGGCCGTCTCCAGCAGGTTCCGGACATCGGCGCGAACCGCCTGGCTCATCCCCTCGACGAAGGAAAGCTGGGCTTCGGGGGAGAGATCCCCGGAGCGTTCGAGGAGGACCTGCACGCTGTTCGGGAGCCGCTCGCCGGCGGGCCGGCCGGCCGCTTCAGTGCGCGTCACCTCACCGGGCCGTGTGTAGTCCCTCTCCAGCCGGCGCTCCGCCGCCTCCGCAGAGCGGACCTCGGTCGGCTCGGCCCCCGTCTGCCGAACAAACAACTCCAAGGCATCGCGCCCCTTCTCGGTCACGCGGACCTCAAGATCCCCGTAGAGGGATTCTTCCAACCGAGCCAAACGGCGCCTGGAGAGCTCCTCCAAGACAAACTGGCGACGGCCGTGGGAATCGCGCAGAGCCCCGTCCGGCCCCCGGTTGAATCCTTCTGCCGCGCTCTCCAGAGCGGACAACTGAGTCAGGAGATAGCCCTCCGGAAGGTCCCGCGCGAGCGCCCGCGCCTCTCTCTCAGCCTGACCGATCTCCCTGGGGGAGGCGCCCTCCCACCGGAGATCCTCAACCTCGGCCGCTTTCTGCTCAAACCGCGTGACACGCAGGGCTATATCTGCGAGCCCCTGCCCGGCGTTCCGGGCGATACCCTGCAAGTCGGAGATGAGCTCGGTCCGGCCCAGGCCCGACAGCGGGGTAATGAGGTCCGCTGCCTGCTGCAGCATCGTCAACTCACCCATGGCGTTCCTTCCGGCCTGCTCCGCAGGGAGCCCGCTTGCAAGAGCGTTCTGGAATTGCTGGAGCAGCTCCGCCTGCCGGCCGACGATCCGCTCTCCCACCCTGGCCGCCAGCGTGTCCAACCTCGAGGCGTTCGCCATTCCCTTCAAGTTGTCGAGGATCCGGGCGACCGCCAGCAACTCGGCCGGAGCGCGAATCCCCCTCTCCAAGAGCGGTGTGGCGAGCCGATCGGCCAGGTTCAACAGCCTGTTCCCCAGGTTGCTCAGGCCGAGATTCCTGGCGGCCGCCGACAGGCCCTGGACAGCGGCGATGAGATCCGCCCGGTCAACTCCGGACAGCGGCCGGATGGGGCCTTCCCCGGCGACCGGTTCGGCGCGATCGACCATCCCCTCAACCCCCTGCGTCATCCGCTTCACCCCGCCGGCCAGTCTTCCGCCCGCGTTCAGGTCCGCCTCCGGAAGCGCGACGTTGAGCTCGCTGAGGAGCCGCAGGTTCTGGCCAACCCTTCCCGCGGTCTCCGGACTCCTGGTGGCCGGGTCGATCCGGTCAAGCTGCTGCATGAGCTCATTGGAAGCCGCACGCAGCTCGGAGACCTCGGGCGCCTCTCCCGCGCGTACAGATGTCGGGCGTTCGCCAGGCCTTGGGGCCGCGGGCCGCTCAGTGCCAAACGCCGCTTCAGCCGCCAAGCCGTAGCCCCGGGCGATGGTCGTCATGACGTCCTCTTGGCCGGCCCGTGGCTCCGGCCGGGTATCGGTGGTTTCCACGCGAGGCGCCTCGGTTCGCGAGCGGGTGTCGGCCTGCCCTGGGCGCGGTCGCTCTGCCTCCTGCCTAACCTGTCGCGCCGTCTGCCGAACCTCCGCCGCCACTACGGAAATGACCCGGCGGTCTTGAGGAGTGAGCGCGCGTCCCGCGGGAGTCCTCGCTGTGGCCCCTGAGAAGGCCGGGTGGGCGCTGATGACGACAAACGACAGGAACTGGCCGAGCTCCTGGGATCCCGTCGCCCACTGACCCGCCCGGTCGAGGGCCGGAAGGAGGATCTTGACATCGGCGTACAGCAGGGCGTAATGGCCCACGGTGCTTCGATACGCCAGCTCCGACTTCCAGGTGAGGGCGGGGCCGATGAAGGGCAAAAGCTCTCCGAGGACCACGCCAACCGCCCGTGCCCCACCCATCATCGCGGACATTGTCAGAACGTCCCTCCAACCCTGCACCGTCAGCAACTTGGTGCTCAAGGCCATATCCGGCACAAGCCATTCGGCCAGCAGACCTGCGAATCCTTCCTCCTTGCGCTTCCCATGCTCATCTACCAGGGACTCCAGCGACCGCCCCGTAGCGGAGATGTAGGCGAAGTTCACGCTGTTGCTCACGATGCTGAGAATCGGATTCAGCCGGAACGCAATTGTCGGGATCGAATGGGCGAAAGTCCCAACACCGTGGCTCCAAGCCACCCGCCCTGCAAACGAGCCCGCCGTCCGCCAGGCCAATCCGGCCGCCTGCGGCGGCCCCAGGCCGACCATGGAGCGGGCCACCCCGTAGGCAGTCCCCCAGTTCGTTCCGATTTGCCTGAGATGGGTGCCTACGGTATGGACAACAACGCTCTTCCCTGCCTCGCTCAAAGCGTACCGTGTCGCCGCCCGCTCAAGCGCCGCAACCCCAGCCATGGTCAGCTCAGTGCGAACCCCAACCTGCAGCGCCTCCCTGGCGGCGGTCCGGCCAATGAAGCCAAAGGTCATCTCCCCGCCGCGAAGAGCCCCGTGGAACGTGGTCTGGAAGAGGGCCTGCCGGATCCCCATCAAGCCCAGAGCGGAGTGGCGCGCACCGATGCCACCCAACGCCCACATCCGCTCGCTCAACCGAAATGCCCAGCTGCTCGCGATCCGCTGGGTGAACGCCCGCTCGAACGCCTGGTTCGCAAACCGCGTGGCGATCCGTTCCGCTGCCGCCCGCTCGAAGCCATGGGCCAGGGCGTGCTCCAGTCCACGGGTGTATGCCCAACGAGCGGCTGCTCCCCCCGCGCTCCGGGCGGCAAGGGTAGCAACAAGGGTAGCAACTCCCCTCCCAACGGCGAGCACGTCGCCTCCCCCGCCGGAGGCGAGGATCAGTCCCACCTCCCTGGAGATGTTGACAATCGTCCGGAACTGGTCTCGGTTCCACTCTCTCCAGCCCCAGAAGACCCGGCCAGTGTCCCGCGTGGCCATCTCCGCAAACTGATCAGGGCTAAAGCTGGCCGCCACCGCCTGCACCGGCATCAGCCACCCTGGGACGGTGGGATCAGCCCACCACGGAATCTCTGTCTGCGGAAAGTCGAAGATTCTCCCTGCTCCGACGTCGATCGTTCCGAACCGGCGCTGCTGCTGTCCGGCTGCGGTGCGGATCATGTCCGGTTCCGCCGCCCCGTTCCCCATGAGTGCCTGGCGGCTGTACCGGTATCCTTGGATGGCGTAGCGGCCCTCGCCCGTCCGCTCAAACCGGCCGAAAACCCCAGCGAGGTGGGGAGCGAATGGGCTGATCGCCTCTCTCCGCGTGATGGTCTGAGCGGGAATTCTGATGCGGGGCCCAGGGGGATCGTGGATCACCTGGGCGGGGATCTCCTCCGTCCATTCCCGAACCTGGATGAAGTTGTCGGAGCGGCGCTCCACCCAGTTGCCCCAGGCGTCCTGCGTTTCAAAGATGACGCTCCCGCCGGCCGGCCTCAGGCCGCGGCCGGTGTGCCAGACCCATGCCAGCTCAATCACCCGGCCGCCGCCTCGGATCTGGCCCATCTCATGCGCATGCTGGGCGATGTTCTCCAGGGTGCTCACCACCACCAGCGCGCCGGTTCCAGGATCGGTGTAGACCGCCCCCCAGCGGCGCTCGAACGGCTCCCCCCACCGCAGTCCTGTCTGGATCCGGCCGTCGGCCCCCCGGTTCTGTTCGTAGATCGGCCGGTTGCCGCCGAGTACGTTTCGGCCGTTTCCATCTTCGATGGTCATCCGGCGCACGTAGCCGGTGATCTGCCCGTCTCGCCGGACTTCCGATTGCGTCTCGTGCAGCCAGCGATCGGGGCGGACGCGGGTCCTCTGATCCCAGACGAGGTAGCCCGTTTGGGTCCGCTCGCCGATGAGGGTCTGGGTCTGCCCCCCCCTCATGGTGAAAAAGGTGTGGACCGTCTGTCTCGTGATGTGAGCCGGGTTCATCGAGTAGGCCGTGGAGACATTCGTGGTTGTGACGACTCCGCGGATGTCAGCCTGGGCCGTGGTGATCCGCTGGAGGTCTGTGATCGCTGCCATATCCTCAACGATCCGCCTGTCGTACAACTGCCGTTCCACCCGGACGGTTCCCCTCTGTTGCCAGGTCCGTTCGAAGAGGAGCCGTTCGCCGATTCTCCCCAGCTCGGCGTAGCGGTTGTTGGGATCCGCCCGGACTTGATTGAGGGCATAGATCCTCAGGTCGTTCGGATCCCTCCCGCCTGGCTGAACCATCACGTAGTAGCTGTGCGACCGCGTGCCGCCACCCGGCAGGGCGTACTGCTGCTGCTGCTCTTCGTACATCCTCCCCGTCGGCTGGAAGGTGACCATCTCGCCGGTCTGTGGATTCTGGCGGGCGATCGCCACCTCGATCCACGTCCTGCCCTCGGTGCCGTACAGGACAAATCCCTCGCGCAGGATGCGCCGCACCGTGGTCTCGGAACCTGAGCGGAGCAGCGTGAGACCAATCTCCTCGGTCATCCGGTCGTTGCGCCGGAGAGTCTGGATCTGGCCCCGGCCGTCCGACACGGTGATTTCCCGCGGGGTCTCCGCGATCCAGTCCCGGGCGAGCTCCTGCTCGGTCGTGGCCAATTCGTTCCTCAGCCGGTTGAGCGTCGCCTGATTCTGCGGGATCACCCGGCCCAACTGGCGCCGCTCATCGGCCACCACCCGCTCGAACCGGCTCACCTCGCTGTTGAGAACGCCGAGCCGGAGCTCGTAGTACCGGTAGACCGTCTGGCGGAACGCGTGATGAACGTTCAGCAGCGGCTGGATCAGCCGTTGGCGCTCTCTCGTCAGCGCGTCGAACCGCCCCCGGAAATCCAACACGGCGCCCAGGACTGAGACCGACCGCGCTTCCGCGCCGATGCCGAGTCCTATCGTCGGGCCGTGCTGCATCCAGCTCCGCACCAGGCCGCTCCTGCCGTTCACCATCTCTCCAAGCTCCATCGCCGCGAAGGCCAGGTGCACGGCGCCATGCCCGTCCTTCAACCCGATCTGCGTGAGCTCCCGGTTCACCTCCACCAGCTCGCCCGCCATCGCGACGATCTCTGCCCCGTAGCCCGCCGGCCGGCCGGCTGCGTCCCAGGCGGCGACCAAACCGAGCACGTGCTCCACCCGCGGCTGAATCGGATCCAGGTCCTGATTCAAGCTGGCAAGCGCCGTGCGACCCGCGTCACTGGACAGGTGGCTGCTGAGCGCCCGAGTGACGCCGCGCATCTCCAGCCGAAGAACCTGCAGGCGCCGGGTCTGGTCCTCGGGCGAAAGGACGGCGGCATCCCGGATCGCTGTCTCCACCATCCCTCCGAGCGATTCCATCCGACCCAACAGGACCCCGAGCTCACCCGTCGGCCTTGGGACGCCCGCGGCCCCTCCCGGACCTGTCAGGTACAGCATCGCAGACGCCCCACTGAGCGCCTCCACGAACTGGACGTACCGCGCCAGGGGGCCGATCTCATTGGGCCGGGCGCCCGCTTCAAAGATCACCCGCTGGAGATTCTGGTGATCCTCCAAGAAGCCCATCTGTTCTCCCAGAAGCCGCTGCTGCCGTTCCGACAAACCGTTGGGTCCGAACTGCCTCTCGATCGCCGAAAAGAGCCGGTCGAGGGAATTGAGGTTCCGGTTCAGCGCAGCCAGCCGGTCCTGGAAACCCTGGCTGTTGACATGAACCCGCAGCTGGGCGATGAGATCCCGGCCCGTCCGCTCCAGCTCGCCAAGCCAAGTGTGGAGAGTCCTTATCTGCTCCGGGGTCAGGTGGTCCGCGGTGAACAGCCGCGTCAGGGTCCGGTCAACCTGAGTGCGGTAATTCCCGCTCTCGTTCAGCAACCGGGTCAACTGAGGGTCGAGCGCCGGAAGCTCAGCCGCCTCCCTCCTCGCTCCCGCCCCACCCTCTCGCTCAGGATGGAGCCGCTCCTGCAGGGCCTGATGTCTCGCGACGAGGCGCTGCCAGGCTTGGTCGAACCGGCCAGCGGCGGTTTCTGGCCCGGTGAGCCCGCGCACATCCACCTCCAGTGCACGGATCCGCGCAGCGCTGTCCAGAAGGGCTTGCCGATTGGGCGCCGCGGCCGGATCGACCCGGGCGGCACCCTCCGGGGGTACCGGAGCCCCGGCTCC
>CAYJQV010000070.1:0-6638 GCA_964372395.1 uncultured Planctomycetia bacterium
GTTGATAGGTGTACCGACGTTGAATTGGTCGAACTTTTTGCGCTCGTAGCTCAGCCCGGATAGAGCACTTGCTTGCGGAGCAAGGTGTCGCGTGTTCAAATCACGCCGAGCGCGCTGCCATCTTTGGACGGCCCCGCATCCTCGGCGCAGCCGGAGGCGGGATGTTAATAGAAGCAGGAGGGGTGCGAGAGAGGCCGATTCGGGCGCACTGCTAATGCGCCGACCTGCCAAAAGCGGGTCCCTGGGTTCAAATCCCAGCCCCTCCGCTGAGCAGGCGGGGATATTTGCAGACATGAAATTTATTCGAGTGGCTTCGCTCATCACCGGGCTGACCGTCTTCTCGGTGATGTTCATCCAGTTGCAGGCCTGGTGGAGCCGGAACGGCTTTTCCCCAACAGGGACCATGCCGAATCATTTCGGCGAGCGCTATTCGACCGATGTGGTCTCCTGGGTTTTGAGGGGTTTCTTAAGCCCGTTCGCCTGGTTTGGGGTTTTGCTGATTGCGGCCTTTTGGTTTATTGTCGTGGTCACGGGGAACCGGCTCTTGAGAGGCGTCCGGAAGCGGGGAAGTTAACCGGAAGCAGGGGAAGTTAAGGAGCGCTGAGGCGTGTCGTATCTGGTGTTCGCGCGAAAGTACAGGCCGCAGACCTTCGAGGAGATCCTCGGGCAGGAGGCGATCGTCCGGACCCTGACCAACGCGATCCGCCAGAAGCGGATCGGCCAGGCGTACCTTTTGGCGGGGCCGCGCGGGACCGGCAAGACCTCCACCGCCCGGATCTTTGCGAAGGGGCTGAACTGCCAGAAGGGCCCCACCCCCGCGCCCTGCGCGAAATGCCAGCCCTGCCAGGAGATCGCCGAGGGGCGGTCGCTGGACGTCCTGGAGATTGACGGCGCCTCCAACCGGGGCATCGACCAGATCCGGGCCCTGCGGGAGCTGGCGAAATTCGCGCCGGCCGGCGGCAGCTACAAGGTGTACATCATTGACGAGGTCCACCAGATCACGCCGGAGGGATTCAACGCCCTGCTGAAGACGCTGGAGGAGCCGCCGCCGCACCTGCTCTTTATCCTGGCCACCACGGCGGCCCACAAGGTGCCGGCCACGATCCTCTCCCGATGCCAGCGGTTCGAGTTCCGGCGGCTCTCCACCGAAACGATCGCGGGGAAGCTGAAGGCGCTCTCCTCCCGCGAGGGGCTGAAGATCGCGGAGGACGCCCTGCTGGGGATCGCGCGCGCGGCGGGCGGGTCGCTGCGCGACGCCGAGTCGCTGCTCGATCAGGTCGCGGCCTACGGCTCGGGCAGGATCGCGGCGGCGGATGTGCAGACCCTGCTGGGCACCATGAAGGAGGATCAGTTCGTCGGCGCGGTCACCGCGATCGGGGAGCGGCAGCCGGCGCGGCTTCTGGGGTTGGTGGCGGAGCTGGCCGATACGGGGGTGGATCTGAACCTCTGGGGCGTGGGGCTGCTGGGCTTCATCCGGCATCTGCTGGCGGCCAAGGCCGGCGCCGGAGCGCTGGGGTTCGAGGATCTGGGGCAGGAGTCGATCGAACGGATCCGGCAGCTTGCGGAGCCCTTCTCGCTGGAGGAGCTCCTGGAGATGGCGCAGCTTCTCACCGCCGCGCTGGAGACGATGAGACGGGTGGGGGATCCGCGGGTTCCGCTCGAGGTGGCGCTTGTGCGGCTGGCCAGCGCAGGGACGCAGGTGAGTGTCTCGGAGCTGGTGGAGCGGCTCGAGCGGCTGGACCGGAGACTGCGGGAGGCGGCGCCCGGCAGCGGGCAGCCGCCGGTGCGGGCGAGCGGACCGGCCCAGGCGCCATCGGAGCAGGGCGCGGAGGTCGAGGAGATCCGCGCAGTCTGGGATGAGCTCCTTCGCGAGGTCCATGAGAAGAAGCCCGGCACAGCCGCCTACCTCAGCCAGGGATCTCCGCTCCGGCTGGAGGGGGGCGATCCGCCGCTCGTCGTGCTCGGATTTCCGAAGGGGGCGGAGTTCCACTGTGAGGCGCTGAGCCAGCCCCAGAATCGGGACCTGGTGCAGGCGGTCCTGGGGGCTTTGCTGAAGCGGCCGGTTCGATGCTGCTTCGAGGTGACGGAGCAGGCCCAGGCGGGGACGCCCGCTGCGTCCGCCTCCCCGGCCATCAATCCCTCCCTCCTGAACTCGGTTCTGGAGATGTTTGAGGGGAAGGTTCACCCCGGAGAGGGTTAGCCCGCGCGATGGCGGGACTCACCGCTTCCATGGAGGCGCTGATCCAGGCGCTGAAGAAGCTTCCCGGCGTGGGGCCCCGCACCGCCGAGCGGTACGTCTTCTTCCTGTTGAGTCAGCCGACCGCCGTGGCCCGGGAGATGGCCCAGGCGATCCTGCGGGTCAAGGAGACGATCGGTTTCTGCAAGGCCTGCTTCAACCTGGCCGACGAGCAGCTCTGCGCCATCTGCCGGGACCCCGGCCGGGACCGGGCCCTCCTCTGCGTCGTGGAGGATCACCGCTCCATCCGGGCCATCGAGAAGGCCGGCGGGTACAAGGGGCTTTACCATGTCCTGCTGGGGGCCCTCTCGCCGCTCGACGGGATCGGGCCGAAGGATCTGAGGATCCAGGAGCTCAAGGCGCGGCTGAAGGCCGGCGGGATCCGCGAGGTGATCCTCGCCACCGACTCCGACCTGGAGGGTGAGACGACTGCGCTCTACCTGGCGCGGGAGCTCAAGGAGGCCGGGGCCGCCGCGGGCGGGGGCGCCGGCGCGGGCGCCGCCCCATTGAAGATCACCCGGCTCGCCTTCGGGATCCCGATGGGCTCCAGCGTCGAGTACGCGGATCAGCTCACGCTGACGCGGGCGATGGAGGGCCGGCGCAGCCTCTAGGTCCCTTGCGAATGGCCCCTCCTGTTTCCGGCGCGACCGCGACCGCCGATCCCCGCCAGTACATGGACCCCGCCTTCCGCGGGGATGTCCGGTTCCTCACCTCCCTGCTGGGGGAGATCATCCGCGAGCAGGAGGGCAGGGCCTTCTTCCGGACGGTGGAGCGGATCCGGATCCTCGCCAAGGCCAGCCGCGCCGCCGGCGCCGGCGAGGTGCTGCGCCTGCGGCGGGCGATCGGGCAGCTTCCTTATCTTCAGGCGCTCAAGGTGGCGCGGGCCTTCACCATCTACTTCCAGCTTGTCAACCTGGCCGAGGAGGCCCAGCGGATCCGCCGGATCCGCTGGTACGAATCGCAGCCGGGCCGGCATCTGGAGATGTCCCTCCCCTGGGCGGCGCACCGCCTGAAGGCCGCCAGGGTCTCCGCGGGCGCGGTCCTGCGCTCCCTGCGGCGGGCGAAGGTGATGCCGGTCCTCACCGCGCATCCCACCGAGGTGCGCCGGCGCACCACCATGGACCATCTGGCGGAGATCGCGGCCGCCCTCGAGGCGTGGCACCACCCGCAGGCCTCGCCCGACGAGCGGCGGCGGCAGGAACGGAGGATCCGCGAGAGCCTGGAGATCCTCTGGATGACCAACGAGGCCAGGCAGCGGAAGCTCACCGTGGCCGACGAGGTCTCGCAGACCCTCTTCTTCGTGGAGAGGACCATCCTCGGCCTCGTTCCCGGGATCTACGAGGATCTCTCGGAGCTTCTGCGCACGCTGGATCCCTCCGACCGGTCCCGGCTGCCCACGTTCATCCGCTTCGGCTCCTGGGTCGGGGCGGACCGCGACGGCAACCCCTCGGTCACGCCGGAGGCGACCTGGGCGACGGCGCAGGCGCACCGGGCGCTCATCCTGGAGTTCTACCAGCGGCGCGTCGAGGATCTCATCCGCCGCTTCTCCCAGGCGGAGAACATCCGGCCGGCCGCCCCGGCCCTGCGCGCCTCGCTGGCGCGCGACCGGAGGGACCTGCCCGACGCGGCGCGGCAGCTCGCCCGCTACGAGGCGTCGGAGCTGTACCGGAAGAAGCTTTCCTACATCCACACGCGGCTCCTGCGGGCTGCCACGCGCCAGCCGGGCGGCTATTCCGATTCGCGGACCCTGGCGCGGGACCTGCGGCTCATGCGGGAGAGTTTGAGCGCCCACGGCAGCCGGTACGCCGCGCAGGAGGTCGAGCAGCTCCTCCGGCAGGTGGACACCTTCGGCCTCCACCTGCTGCAGCTCGAGTTCCGCGAGCATCGCTCCCGGATCATCGCGGCGGCCGAGGAGATCCTCCAGAAAATCGTCGGCCGGCCGGTCCGCTGGCCCAAGCTCGATGAGGAGGAGCGGGTCGCGCTTCTCCGGCGCGGCGATCTCCTGACCCCGCGCGGCGGGCTGCGGGACCTGTCGCCGGCCGCGCAGGACGTCCTCGAGCAGTTCCGCACGATGCGCCGGATCCAGTCCGAGCTCGACCCCAACCTGGCCCGCACCTACCTCGTCAGCATGACGCAGAGCGCCAGCGACCTCATGGCGGTGCTGGCCCTAGGCGCCTGGGCCGGTCTGGCGCGAGGGCTCTCCCCGCGATCCCGGCGCCGGCACCGGCGCCCCGAGGCCTCCTTCGACATCGTTCCCCTCTTCGAGACGATCTCCGACCTGGCCGGCAGCGCCGAGATCCTCGCCACACTCTGGCGCGACCCGGTTTACCGGCGGTATCTGCGGGCGCGGGGAGGGCATCAGGAGGTCATGCTCGGCTACTCCGATGCCAACAAGGACGGCGGGTACCTGGCCGCGAACTGGGCCCTCTACCGGGCGCAGGAATCCCTGGTGGAGACGGCCCGGCGGCACGGCGTCCGCCTGACCCTGTTCCACGGCAAGGGGGGCACGATCGACCGGGGCGGGGGACTCAGCCACCGGGCCATCCTCGCCCAGCCCTGTGCGGCCCCCGAGGGCCGCATCAAGATCACCGAGCAGGGGGAGGTGGTGGCCGCCAAGTACAGCGATCCGGTGATTGCCGAGCGCAACCTCGAACAGATGGTGAGCGCTGTCCTCCTGGCGAACCTGGCGCCGCCGGTCTCGCGGGTCAGCCGCCGGCAGCTCCGCCGCTGGGAGGAGATGATGGAGGAGCTGGCCGACCGCTCGGCGGCGGCGTACCGCGCCTTTGTCTTCGAGAGCAGGGAGTTCCTCTCCTATTACCTGCAGGCGACCCCGATCCAGCTTTTCCTGGAGAAGCCGGTCGCCGGAACGCGGCCCGGCGCCCGGCCGGGGAGCGAGAAGGGGGCGGGTGCGGCGGCCGGGCGCGGCTTCCCGTTGGAGGGCCTGCGCGCGATCCCGTGGGTCTTCAGCTGGATCCAATCCCGGCACATGCTCTCCTCCTGGTACGGCATCGGCTCGGCGATCGGGGCGTTCCGCGGCCGGCACGGCGAGGCGGGCCTCAAGGAGCTGGGGATCATGGCGCGCAGCTGGCCCTTTGCCCGCGTCCTCTGGGACAACGCCCAGGCCTCCCTGGCAAAGGCAGACCTGAAGATCGCCGGCGCCTACGCCAGTCTCGTGCGGCCGGCCGCCGTCCGCCGCCGCGTCTTCGGCCAGATCCGCGCCGAGTACAGCAAATCGGTCCACGGGGTGCTCGCCGTCACCGGCTGCCAGCACCTCCTCGAGACCCAGCCGGTCCTGAGGAACTCCATCCTCCTGCGCAACCCCTACATCGATCCCCTGCACATCCTGCAGGTCCGCTGCCTCGAGGAGCTGCGGCGCTCCGGCGGCGCCGGACGGCGGCGAGGCCGCTGGGTGGAGCTGCTGCGGCTCACCGTCCACGGGGTCGCCTACGGGATGAAATCCACCGGTTAATTTCTGTGCTGAATTCCCCACTTCTCCATCCGTTTTGTGGTATGCTTTAGGTAGAAGAGTTAATCGAACACTCAAGGTTAGTTCGACGCAGGGAGAACTGCATGCGTGAGCGGCGAGCCACAATCCGAGTTCCCTTCGGTGCCGAGGGGACGTACGAGCCGGGCAAGGGCCTGAGCGCCCCGCGGCTTGGATTCAGCCAGGATCTCAGTCTTGGCGGGATGCGCCTCGGTACCGCCGAGCGGCTCGATCCCGGCGAACGGGTCCACATCTCCATTCCTCTTCCCGCCGAAGGCCCTGTCTCCATGCGCGGGGTGGTCGTCTGGTCCCGCGAGGCGTACCGGGCAGGGCAGGCCGGCTACGAATGCGGCCTGCGCTGGACCGAGGTGGATCCGGCCTCCCAGGCGCGCCTCAACGCCTTCCTCACCAGCGCCACGCGGGATGCCTCCATCACCCTCTCTTCAGGCGGCGCCATCCTGCCGACAACGGACTGGCCCAGGGCCGTCCTCTTCTCGGCCGCCGCGGCCGCGCTCCTCCTGATCGCCGGCATGGCCTGGCTCAACTGGTTCCGGATCTCCCTGCAGGCCCAGTCGTACCGCTACAGCTCCGACGCCTACGAGCGGATGATCGAGCACCACTGGAGGCGGCACCTCTAAAGCCGCTCCCGGCCGCCGTCGCCCGGCCGCCCTACGCCGGCTGCCGCCATCGTTTACAGCACCACGGTTTCCCGCTAAACTGTCTGCTTGGAGCTGCAGCTCATTCCCCCGCAGTTTCCTTGAAGTTTCTTGGCCGCTGCAGGCGGCCCATCCAAGGAAAGTCCCGCGAAGCGGGAGGGGGTACAATAAGATTTGTTCAGAGTTTCCCCCGTAGCTCAGCTGGTAGAGCAGGTGGCTGTTAACCACCGTGTCCGAGGTTCGAGCCCTCGCGGGGGAGCCA
>CAYJQV010000071.1:0-6562 GCA_964372395.1 uncultured Planctomycetia bacterium
CTAGGCGTTGAAGGGCGGATGAAACTGGCAGCAGTCCGGAGTCCCGCAGTGGTCCACCTCCAGCGCGATGATACAGCCATCCGGATCGGTCCGGCCGATGAAGGAGGCCTTGCATCCCGGACAGACCCATCGGCCGCCGGCCTTGGATTCCTCCAGGAGCCGGCCGCAGAAAAAGCAGCGGGGCTTCATCACTTCCCCTCTTCCGGATCGAACAGGCGCTTCAGCAGGTCCCCCACAAGCTCCTGCCCTTTCGAGGAGAGGAGCTGCCTGGCCACATACTCGAGGTCCGGCAGAACCGCCACCTGAGGCAGCCGCCCCTGAATCACGACCGGCAGCTCGATCCGCCCGGCGTCGTCGGCCAGGAACTTGAGCTCCTCCACCGACCGGATCATCGCGGCCGAAAGCTGGGGCTCCACCCGGATCCGCGCGGGGAAAACCAGGGCGCTGTCCGTCAACCGGAGTCGCCCCGAACCGCCCAGCTCAAAGGAATCGGTCGCCACGTAGACCCCCTCCAGCGATACCTCTTCCCCCTGCGCGCGAATCTGAATCTGGATCGGCTTGAATACCGTGTCCCGCTCCTCGAGCTTCTGACGGTACGATTCCGGCAGCCGGGCCAGCAGCGCCTCCACCAATCCCGGCAGAAGGGTCAGGCGGGCGAACAGCTCGCGCAGGATGTTCAGGTTCTCCAGCCGTGCCTCCTCCAGCCGGACCTGTCCATCTGCCGACAGATCCTTTCCCTTCATCCCGACGGCGAAGGCACCGGACAGCCGCCCCTGGAGGCGCGGCGCGCCCGGCTCGGTCGCAGGAAGGAGCGAGCCCACCGGAATGCGCTCCGCCTTCGCCTGGAGGTTCACCTCCGGCTGACCCATCGGCTGCTCCACCGTGCCCGCAAGCGAAAAGGTCCCGTCCTCCAGGCGGCCGGTCAGGCGCTTGAGATGCAGGCGGCTTGGGCTCACCGCCGCCTTGAGATTGAGGTCCTGAGCCTCCAGCAACAGGGGAGGGGTGAACGTTCGGTCCGTCAGTCTCACGGTGCTGTCGCTGACCTCCAGACGCTCGATGAGGAGCGGCGCCAGTTGAGCTGGCCCCGCCGGTCCGGTCCCCTCTGCCCCCGCCGGGCCAATCCCCTGGGCCCCCGCCGGTTGCCCCTTGGGCGGTGTCAGGCCGGCCACCTCGAATCCCCCGTCCGCCGTCCGGACAAGCTCGGCACGGAGGCCCTCGATGGACACCGCTCCGATCTGGAGCTGACCCCGAAGCAGCGGAAGGAAGCTGACCATGGCGCTGGCCTGCCGCACCTCCAGGGCGGGCCGCGGCCGCGCCGCATCCACTGACAGAACCGAGAGGCCCTGAAGCCGGAAGGCCAGCCCGCCCCGCAGCCCGAGGGAGATCCGCTGCAGTCGAACCGGCTGGCCCAGCGCACCCTCCAGCTTTTGAACGAGAAGCGGCCGGTACCGGTCGGCGTCGAAGGCCGCCAGGAAGATTGCGACACCCAGGATGGCAAGGGCCGCCAGGATGAGCAAAACCTTCAGCAGCTTCTTCATCTTGCAGGGAGCCTATTTTCCCATAGCGGCCTGGCCGGGCGCCAGCCGTGTGCCGTGGTACACTGGCTCTGCAAAAAATGCCGCAACGGCAGGAACGAAAGAAACGCTCCTTCTTCAACTGGAGCTACGTGGGGAGGGAGCGCCGCAGGAGCAACCGGCGATGGGCCCTCGCCCTGCTGCTCGCGATCCCCGGTTTTCTCCTCTGCGAGCGGTACGTCGTCTCCACCGGCCGGGTCACGGACGTCAGCATGCTCCCCACCCTTTCCGAGGACAAGTATTTCCTGATCCAGAAGTGGGTCTATCAGCTGCGGCCGCCCCGCCGCGGGGAGATCGTGGTCTTTCGTCCTACCCAGAAGGATCGCTGGCTCTATGTGAAACGGGTCATCGCGGTGGAAGGGGAATCGGTTCTCATCCGCTCCGGCCAGGTCCTCGTGAACGCAAAACCCCTTCACGAACCGTACGCGAGAGGCAAGACCCAGCCGGATCTGGGACCCTCGACTGTGCCGAAGGGCTCCTGCTTCGTGCTCGGCGACAACCGGGCGGAGAGCGAGGACAGCCGGCATTTCGGCCCGATTCCGCTGGATCGGATCGAGGGAAGGATCGGGCCCGGCGCTTAGCCGCCAGGGGGGCGAGGGTCCGTTACGGCAGCTTCAGGTCGTGGAGGCGAAGCTCAATGCGGCCTTCCGGCGACGCGCCCCGCCGCACCGGCGAATAGGCCAGCAGCACATGCCCCCGCACGCGGCGCACGTTCAGCCCATCCCCGGCCAGATGCCGGGGGTGGAGCGCCTCGAACCGGCGCCCGCCGGCTGACTGCACCTGCAGCCGAACGCCTGAAGGGCTGAAGATTCCCCGCTCCCCTTCCGGAGAGAGCATCGCATCCCTGCAGACAAAAACCGGCCGCGGGTTGCCGGTCCCGAACGGCGCCAGCGCCTCCAGGCCGGCAATCAGCTCCTCGTTCAAATCCGACAGGGGCAGTTCACCATCCACCTCCACCGCCGGCACCAGCGCCTCCCGCGGGATCCGTTCATGCGCCAGCCGGTTGAGCGCCTCCCGAAAGCCGCCGATCCGATCCGGACGCAGGGTGAGCCCCGCCGCGCCGGGGTGGCCCCCGAATTCCACCAGATGTTCCCGGATGGAGTGAAGGGCTTCGGTCAGAGGGAAGCATCGGATCGAGCGGGCAGAACCCCGGCAGATGGAGTCGCCCAGCGTAATCACCACCGCGGGCCGGTGGAAGCGCTGGGCCAGCCGCGTGGCCAGGATGCCGATCACCCCAGGGTGCCATGCCTCGTCGTGCAGGACGATCACCCGGTCCTGGCTGAAGTTCACCTCACGCGTCACCTTCGAGAGGGCCCGCCGGTACGCCTCCCGCTCCAGGGCAGCGCGCGCCCGGTTCTCGCGGAAGGCCGCCGCCGCGAGCGCCTCCGCCTCCTCGCCGTCCTCGGTCACCAGCAGCCGGAAACTGTCCTGAGCCGCCCCGGTCCGCCCGATGGCATTGAGCGGCGGGGCCAGGCGGAAGCTCACATCCTCGGGGCAGAGCGGCTCTCCCTCCAAGCCCGCCCGGTTCAGGAGGGCGCGCAGCCCGGGCTTGCGCGTTCCCCGGAGGGCGTGGAGGCCCGCGCGGGCGAGGATCCGGTTCTCACCTGTCAGGGGGGTCATGTCCGCGATCGTGCCCAGCGCCACAAGGTCCAGCTCCTGCCAGAGCTCCTGCGGGGCGGATCCGCCTGTCTGAGCGAGGCCCCGCGCCAGCGTGAAGGCGACTCCTGCTGAGGACAGCTCCTTCTCCGGATAGCTGCAGCCCGGCTCCAGCGGGTTCAGGAAGGCCGAGGCAGGCGGACGTTTGCCGCTCTCCAGGTCGTGATGGTCCACCACGATCGTCTCCATCCCCAGAGAACCGGCCAGCCGGAGCTCCTTGAAGCTCGTCGTGCCGCAGTCCACCGTGACCAGCAGCCGGACCCCGTCCCGCGCTGCCGCCTGAACGATCCCGGCCTTCAGCCCATAGCCGTCTTCCAAGCGGTGCGGGATGTGAACCTCCACCTCACCCCCCGCACGCCGGATCGCCCGGTACAGGATGGCGGCGCTCGTCAACCCATCCACGTCGTAGTCGCCGACCAGCAGGATCTTTCTTCTCCGCCGGACCGCTTCCCGGATCAGCCGGGCCGCGGCGGCGAGATCTCCCATCGATTCCGGAGCGGCCAGGCCGCTCAGCTCTCCGCAGAGAAAGTCGCGGGCCTCTTCCTCGGAATCGGCGCCCCGGTGGATGAGCAGGCGGGCCAACAGGAGCGGCAGATCCAGCGCGCGAGAGAGATCCCGAACCGTCTCTTCCTCAGCCTCCTGAAAAACCCAGTGCCTGCGCATGACGGCGGGCTCTCCTGAAGCTAGCGCCTCCTCTCCCAGACGAGCAGGAGAGGGTTGGCGATGTAGACGGTGGAGTAAACGCCGGAGATGAATCCGACCAGCAGGGCGAAGGCGAAGTCATTCAGGATCTCTCCTCCGAAGAAGAGGAGGGAGATCACGGTCAGCAGGGTCAGCCCCGACGTGAGCAGCGTGCGGGAGAGGGTCTGGTTGAGCGCCAGGTTGATGAGCTCCGGGAAGGTCATCCGCCGGGCGGTCCGCCGCAGCTCCCGGATCCGGTCGTAGATCACGATCGTATCGTTGATCGAGTAGCCGGCGATGGTGAGGAGCGCCGCCACCAGGGTGAGAGACATCGGGCGGCCCGTGATCGCCAAGGCGCCGACGGCAATCAGCACGTCGTGCAGCAGGGCGATGATGCCGGCGATCCCAAAGCTCCAGGAGCGGAAGCGGAAACCGACGTAAACGCTGATCGAGACCAGCGCCCAGAAGATCGCCTTGACCGCCCGCTGGCGCAGGTCCTTCCCCACCGAGGGGCCCACCTGCTCCACCCGGACGAGCTCGGGCGGCCCGCCCCGGAACGTCGATTTGAGCTTCTCCTGTACGGCGGATACCGTGTCCCCCGTTGTACGGATGAGAACCTCGCGGGAGGATCCAAACTGCTGAAGGGAGGCGTCGGCCAGATCAATCTCCCCCAGCGCCCGCCGGATCTCATCCAGGGCAACCTCCTGCGGGAAGTGGTACTGCTGGATCTGGCCGCCGGTGAAGTCGATGCCGTAGGCGCGGCTCCCCAGCTGCCCGAAGAAGGCCATGCCACCCAACACCGCCACCAGCGACAGCATGTAGCAGATCCGCCGCGGGCGCAGGAAATCCAGGCGGGTCTCTCCGATGAGCTTGAGCATCCGGATCTGATTCAGCCAGCGGGCACGGTGCAGGGCCTCGAAGATGACGCGGGTCACCACGATGGCGGTGAACATGCTTCCGGTGAGCCCGATCACGGTCGTCACGGCAAACCCTCGGATCGGCCCCGTCCCGAACTGGAAGAGGAGGAAGGCGGCGATCAGGGTGGTGACGTTGGAGTCCAGGATCGCGCTGAAGGCCCGGTCGTATCCGTTGGAGATCACCTGGCGGATCGAGCGGCCCAGCTTGAGCTCCTCCCGCATCCGCTCGTAGATGAGGACATTGGCATCCACCGCCATGCCTAAGGTCAGCACGATCCCCGCGATGCCGGGCAGGGTGAGTGTCGCCTGGAACAGCCCCAGCCCCCCCAGCACGATGAGGAAGTTGAGCAGGAGCGCCAGATTCGCGATGATCCCCGCCAGCAGGTAGTAACCGGCCATGAAGAGGAAGACGAGTGCCAGCCCCGCGCCGGTCGCCCCGACCCCTGCGCGGATGGAGTCCGATCCCAGGAGCGGCCCCACCGTTCGCTCCTCCTCGATGTAAACCGGGGCCGGAAGGGCACCCACGCGCAGCACCAGCGCCAGGTCCGCCGCCTCCTGCGGGGTGAACCGCCCGGTGATGACCGCCTCCCCTCCGGGGATCGCCTCCTGGATCCGGGGGGCGGACTGGACCTTTCCATCGAGCACGATCGCCAGCCGCCGCCCGACATTCGCCGCCGTGACCTCGCCGAAAACCTTCGCCCCCTCCGCGTTGAACCGCAGCCCCACGATCGGGGCGTTGAACCGGCTCTCGTCGAACTGCACCTGCGCCGTCGTCAAGGTGTCGCCGGTCAGCACCGCCTCCCGGCCCACCAGCAGCGTCTCCCCCTCCGCCAGCCGATGCAGCTCAAGGCCGGCAGGAACCTGCCCATCCAGCGCCTGCTTGAGGAGATTCGGGTCGTCGCTGACGAGCTTGAACTCCAGGTGGGCGGTCTTGCCGATGATCTCCAGGGCCCGCTCCCGGTCCGTGATCCCCGGAAGCTGCACCACGATGTGGTCCTTCCCCTGCTGGTGGATGCTCGGTTCCTTGACACCGAACTGGTCGATCCGGTTGCGGATCACCTCCAGCGCCCGCTCGGGAGCGTCCCCCCTCGCCTCCGGCGGAACCTTGTCGGTGTCCACCTTGAGGATGAGGTGCATCCCTCCCTGCAGATCCAGACCGAGGTTGACCCGCTCCCTGAGGGGAAAGGCATTCCATGCGGCCAGGAGGATGACCGCCAGGATGGTCAGGACCCAGGGGGTGAGCCGCCGGTACATCCGGGCCTTACCCTTCCTTCACCAGCCGTCCGATGGAGCTCTTGTCCACGTCCAGCCGCACGTTGTCATCCACCCGAAGGGTCACCACGCTGTCCTTGACGTTGACCACCGTCCCGTGGATGCCGCCCACGGTGACCACCTCGTCGTTCTTCTTCAGCTTCCCCTGCATCCGGGCCAGCTCCTTCTGCTGCTTCACCTGAGGCCGGATGAGGAAGAAGTACATGACGAGGAAGATGAGCAGCAGGGGCATGAGATTCACGAGAGGATGCGGATTCATCGCTCCGGCTGACGCCTCCGCTCTCCAGAGGGAACCGAGGGTTCCCTCTGGTTCCACCCTCCTCCAGGGAAGGCGAGGGGCGGCGCCCTTCGTTCGCTCCGCTCACTCCGGGTCGGCCACCCGCCCCGCAACCCCGAGGCTCCTGTCCGTCGCCTCGTGCGGGGCTCCCCTGGGCTGCCGAAGGCAGCCCAGCCCCCTCGCGC
>CAYJQV010000072.1:0-3582 GCA_964372395.1 uncultured Planctomycetia bacterium
GGCCCGCGGGCCGCGCCGGCCTTTGCGGCGGTGGAGATGCCTGCCGCCTCGTTGCTGAAGGGGCTCGCCTGGCTCGGGCATGCCTCCTTCCGATGGGCGCGGGGAGGGTTGGTCCTCTACTTTGACCCCTGGAAGGTGAATGGGGAACCGCACGATGCGGATCTGATCCTCGTCGGGCACCCCCACTTCGATCACCTGGATCCGGCCGATGTGGCGAAAGTGGCGAAGCCGGATGCGGTGATCGTCACGGTGGCCGAATGCGCGGAGAAGCTCAAGTCGGCCGGCGTGACCGCGGCGGTGCAAGTCGTCAAGCCGGGGGAGCGGATTCAGGTCAAGGGGGCCGCGATCGAGGCGGTGCCCGCCTACAACCTGCAGAAGAGCTTTCACGTGAAAGAGAGCGAATGGGTCGGCTTCATCGTGGAGATGGACGGCGTGCGCCTCTACCACGCGGGAGACACCGACTTTATCCCGGAGATGAAGGAATTGAAGGCGGATGTAGCCCTCCTGCCGGTGAGCGGCACGTACGTGATGACGGCGGAGGAGGCCGCGGAGGCCGCGCGGGCGATCAACCCCAAGGTGGCGGTTCCGATGCACTACGGCGCGGTGGTGGGAACGGCGGCCGACGCCCAGCGGTTCCAGAAGCTGGCCGCGGGCCTTGTGGTGGAGCTCCTTGAGTGAGGGAATGGGGACGCTCCATTTTGGGACACTCCTGTGGCAGGTGTGTCCCTTTCTGGAGCGTCCCCCTTCTTATCGGTGGGCTGGCGCTCGCGCAGGAGTTCACGGTTCAGGCGCAGGTGGACAAGACCGAGGTGGCCCGGGGGGAGAGTCTGGTATTTTCCATCGTGATCTCCGGCTCTGTGAAGAGCAGCCCCAAGGTGGAGATGGGATCGTTCCCCGGCTTCGAGGTGGTGTCGAGCGGGCAGTCCCAGAAGCTGCAGATGCGGGCGGGCGAGATCGAGCAGTCGTGGACCCTGAGCGTCACCCTCGCCGCCACCGAGGTGGGGCCGCACACCCTGGGGCCTGCGAAGGTGGACATCGAGGGCAAGGTGCTTGAGACCCAGCCGGTCGAGGTGAAGGTGGTGGAGGGTCAGGAAGCTAGTCCCCCCGCCCGCTCTCCGAAATTGCAAGGAGGTGTGGTGCTGTGAGGAGATTGCTTCGGCCCCTGCGGGGCCTCGCAATGACGCGGGGGCGGGGCCTCGCAATGACGGCGTTGGCGCTCGCGATGGTCGCAACGCCGGGCTGCACATGGGCGTGGAAAAGCCCGCGCCTTGCGCAGCTTGAGAAGGAGCGGCAGGATCTGCGGGCCGAGCTGGCGCGCCTGCAGGCGGACTTCAAGCGGATGCAGGACGAGCGGGCGCGGGAGGTCGAACGCCTGACGAGGGAGAGGGAGTTCGCCACCCGCCAGGCGGTCCAGGAGAAGGAGAGGGAATCCGAGGAGCTGCTTGAGGCGCAGCGGGAGCTCGCGGAAAGACTGGAAAAGGAGCTGGGGGAGGCCCGCGCCCGTCTGAAGATGACGGAACGGGGCCTGGTGCTCACCTTCCTGGATGAGATCTTCTTCGATTCGGGCAAGTCGGTGCTCAAGCCGGATGGGGTGGCGACGCTGGAGAAGGTGGCCCGGGTGCTCAAGGAAACGGTCCCCGATTCCCCCGTGGCGGTGGAGGGCCACACCGACAACGAGCCGATCAAATACTCCGGCTGGCACTCGAACTGGGAGCTGTCCGCCGCCCGCGGCCTGGCGGTGGTCCATTACTTCGTCAACGAGCATTCCGTCTCCCCCGAGCGGATCCGGGCGGTGGCCTTTGGGGAGTTCCAGCCGGTGGCTCCCAACGACACCCCGGAGGGGCGCCGCGAAAACCGACGGGTGGAGATCGTCATCCTTCCGAAAACTCTCACCAAGATCAAGGAGTCAACTGCCCCGCGCTAAAGCGTGAGGCTTGCAGGAGGCATCGAGCGTGGGCTCATACGGAGGGGGAGGGGGGACGCTCCAGAAAGGGACACACCTGCCACAGGAGTGTCCCAAAATGGAGCGTCCCCATCTATGACCCTGCGCTGCCGGGAGTGCGGTCGGGAGTTTCCTCCGAAGGCGACCTACGTCTGCGAGTACTGCTTCGGCTCCCTGGAGGTGGAGTTCGATTACGCGGGGATCGCCAGGTCCCTCACCCGCGAGGTGATCCAGGAGGGGCCGAGGAGCATCTGGCGCTACCGGCAGCTTCTCCCCATCGACGGCGACCCGGTGGTCGGCTTCCATACCGGCATGACACCCTTCTTCCGGGCGGACCGGCTGGCCAAGGCGCTGGGGGTGGAGGAGCTGTACATCAAGGACGATTCGGTCTGCCACCCCACCCTCTCGTTCAAGGACCGGGTCGTGTCGGTCGCCCTCTCCCGCGCGAGGGAGCTGGGGTTTGACACCGCCGCCTGCGCCTCCACGGGAAACCTGGCCAACGCCGTCTCAGCCCTGTCCGCCCAGGCGGGGATGAAGCGGGTGATCTTCATCCCGGCCGATCTGGAGGCGGGCAAGATCGTCGGCTCCCTCATCTACGCCCCGCGCCTCGTGGCGGTGGAGGGCAACTACGATGAGGTGAACCGCCTCTGCGCGGAGATCGCCGCCCGCACCCGCTGGGCCTTCGTCAACATCAACATCCGGCCGTACTACGCCGAGGGATCCAAGACGTACGCCTTCGAGGTGGCGGAGCAGATGAACTGGAAGGCGCCCCGGCACATGGTGATCCCGGTCGCCAGCGGATCGCTCCTGGTCAAGATCTGGAAGGGGTTCAAGGAGTTTCACAAGCTGGGCCTCATCCCGCAGCCGCAGACGAAGCTCTACGCGGCGCAGGCCGAGGGATGCGCGCCGATCGTCACGGCGCTCCTGGAGGGATCGGACATCATCCGGCCGGTCAAGCCCAAGACCATCGCCAAGTCGCTGGCCATCGGCAACCCGGCGGACGGCTACTACGCGGCGGATGCGATCCGCGAGACGGGCGGCTGGGGAGCCGCCGTCGGGGATCGGGAGATCGTGGAGGCGATGAAGCTGCTTGGCCAGACGGAGGGGATCTTCACCGAGACGGCCGGCGGGGTCACCCTCGCCGCATTGAGGAAGCTCCTCGAGGAGAAGAGGATCCCGAGGGACGAGCCGATCGTTCTCTGCATCACGGGCCAGGGGCTGAAGACGCAGGAGGCGGTCATGGATCACATCGGCCGTCCCGTGCGGATCAAGCCCAACCTGGAGTCGTTTGAGGAGCACGTCAAAACCTAACGGGGTCAGACCCCGCAGGGTCTGACCCCAACAAGGATAACGGGGTCAGACCCCGCGGGGTCTGACCCCAACAAGGAGGATTTCATGGCTATTGTTGTTCGAATACCGACGCCGCTTCAGAAGCTGACCGGAGACCGGGCAGAGGTGACCGGATCGGGTGGGACCGTTCAGGAGCTGCTTCAGGATCTGGAGCGTCAGTACCCGGGGTTCCGGGAGCGGCTGTGCGATCCGCAGGGGAAGCTGCGGAGGTTCGTCAACGTCTACGTGAATGAGGAGGACATCCGCTTCCTCAAGCAGGAGGCCACGCCGGTGAAGGACGGGGACGAGGT
>CAYJQV010000072.1:3682-6489 GCA_964372395.1 uncultured Planctomycetia bacterium
AGGACATCCGCTTCCTCAAGCAGGAGGCCACGCCGGTGAAGGACGGGGACGAGGTGTCGATCATCCCTGCGATTGCAGGGGGAGCGCCGTGACCGGAAGCGGACGCAAGGGGCCGTGAAGCCCGCGGTTCTTGTGCTGGACATGATCGTGGACTTCACGACGGGCCGGCTGGGGACGGCATCCGCACGGGCCATCCGGCCGGCGATCGGGAAGCTGCTGGCCCACGCCCGGCGCAGGAGGATACCGGTCTTCTACTGCCAGGAGGCGCATCTGCCGGCCGATCCGGAGCTCAGGGTGTGGGGAAGGCATGGGATCTTCGGGACGAGGGGTGCGCGGACCGACCCCGCGGTCAAGCCCCGGGCAGGCGAGCCGGTGGTGCCGAAGCACACCTTCGGGGGATTTTACGGGACCGATCTGGATGACCGGCTCAAATCCGCCGGTGTTGACACGGTGATCCTCACCGGCGTCTGCACCGACATCTGCATCCAGCACACGGCGGGCGACGCCTTCTTCCGGGGGTACCGGGTCATGGTCCCGCGCGACGGGACGGCGGCCCTGTCGGCGGAGGATCACGAGCGGGGGCTGCGCTACATGGCGCGCACCTACGGGACCCGGATCACCGACATCCCCTCGCTGCTGCGGCGGTTGAAATGACCCGGCCTGAGTTCCACGTGGCTCCTCCCGAGGCGATCAAGCAGGGCAAGACCACGGACATCTACTTCATCCGGGCGCTTGAGATCCTCAAGGCGAAAGGGCTCGACCGCCAGGTGGGGTTGGCGGAGCTGACGGTGAGCGGCCTCCCCCGCGCATGGCCCTGGGCGGTTTTCTGCGGGCTGGAGGAGACCCTTTCCCTGCTGGAGGGGCTGCCGGTGGATGTGGAGGCGCTGCCGGAGGGAACGATCTTTGCCGCGAGAGACCAGACCGGAGCCCGCATCCCCGTTTTGACCGTCGAGGGCCCCTATGGGAGCTACTGCCTGTACGAGACGCCGCTGTTGGGGATGATCTGCCAGGCGACCGGTGTGGCCACGCAGGCGGCCCGCGTCCGAAAGGCTGCCGGCGACGCGCTCATTCTGGGATTCGGCACGCGCCGGATGCATCCGGCGATCACTCCCATGCTCGACCGGGCCTCTTTTCTGGGCGGCTGCGACGGGGTGTCCAACGCGTTCGGCGCCGGGTTCATCGGCGAGACGCCCCGCGGGACGATGCCGCACGCCCTCATCATCGCCTTCGGCCAGGCGGAGAGGGCGTGGGCCGCATTTGACGAGGTGATGCCCCGGTCGGTTCCCCGGTTCGCCCTGGTGGACACCTACTCCGACGAGAAGGAGGAGGTGCTCAGGGCCGCGCGGCTGCTGGGCAAGCGCCTGCAGGGAGTCCGGTTGGATACCCCCGCCTCCCGTCGGGGGAACTTCCCGGATCTCGTGCGCGAGGTCCGATGGGAGCTCGACCTGCGCGGCTTCCGCCACGTGCAGATCCTGGTCTCCGGCGGGATCGGAGAGGCCGAGATCCCTGCGCTGGTCAAGGCCGGCGCGGCGGGGTTCGGGGTGGGGACCTCCATCTCCAACGCCCCGACGGTGGATTTCGCGCTCGACCTGGTGGAGCTGAACGGCCGGCCATGCGCCAAGAGGGACCGGCTGGGCGGGCGCAAGTCGGTCTGGTCCTGCGCCCGCTGCGGGGCGTTTCTCGTCCACCCGGCGGGCGCCGGGAAGGGGCCGGCGTGTCCCGGCTGCAGGGGCAGGATGGTTTCCGTGCTCCGGAAGGTGCTCAAATCGGGAAGGCGGGTGGGAAGACAGCCCGCCGTCGCACAAATCCGTTCCACGGTCCTGAATCAGCTGAGGAGGCGAGATGCCTAAACGGGTCGTCCAACTGATCTTTCCGCAGCGGCTCATCAAGAAGCCGGTGATCTACACCATGGCGCTCAAGTGCAAAGTGATCCCCAACGTCCGCCGGGCCAAGGTGACCGAGAGCGTTGGGGAGATGGTCCTGGAGCTGGAGGGGACGCGCGAGAACCTGGAGAAGGGAGTGCGTTTCCTCACCCGGCAAGGGGTCAAGGTCGAGCCGGTGGTCGGAGACGTGATCCAGTAGGCCATGTCCCGTGGAGTTCCCACCGGACGACCGGGAACTTCTCGCCGGGATAGCCGACCGGGATCCCGAAGCGTTCCGGACCTTGATGGGGCGCTTCAGCGGGCCGGTGACGAATCTTGCCTACCGATTCCTGGAGAACCGCCCCGACGCCGAGGAAGTGGCCCAGGAGGTGTTCCTCGCCCTGTACCAGCGCCCGCCGCAGCTTCACCCCGAGGTCAGGCTGTTCACCTGGCTCTACCGGGTGACCGTCAACCGCTGCCTCGACGTCCTGCGCAAGAGAAGGCGCACCCCTCCGGCGTTATCCCTGGATCAGAGCGAACCCTCCGCAGAGGAGGGGGAACCCCTCGGTCAACGAATTCCCCAAACCTCGGCGCGGCTGCCCAGCGAGCAGGCGGCTCAGACCGAGCTCCTGGCGGCCCTTCGCAGGGCCGTCGCCTCCTTGCCGGCGCAGCTCAGGGCGCCGATCCTGCTGGCTGCCTGCGAGGGGCTCTCCCAGGATGAGATCGGCCAGATCCTGGGCTTGAGCCCCAAGGCGGTGGAGCGCAGGATCCACCGCGCCCGCCAGCTCCTCAGGACCCGCCTCCAGCCTTACCTCTGAATCCTGGGGGCCCGGAGGCGGGTCGCCCGGCCCGCGCCGTTCGCGATCTCCCAGCGAGACATCGGTTGCTGCGGCGTCCGGCCTCGCTCTCGCCAAGCCCAGAGCCTGCACGCGAACCCTGCCCGCT
>CAYJQV010000073.1:0-6366 GCA_964372395.1 uncultured Planctomycetia bacterium
AGAGTGATAACGGGAACGTTTGCTCCGTTGGGTCCGGGGATGATCGCGGTGAGCGTAACGGGTCTGTCGGCGGCCGGTTTTTCGGCCGCGCTCCGGATTGCCAATGAGTTAAACGCCCGGCTCGATGCACTGAATCCGGACGGGACGAAGATGGAAGCGGAGCTGGAGGGAGTGAAGTTTGTGCGTGGACTGACCGGGGCACGGGCTGTCTGGGGCTTCCGAGAGGAGGATGCGCCGCGGGTCGCTGTCCTTATTGGAACAGAGATAGCTGGAACGGATGTTTGGATGGAAGGGCTGGGCCTGGCCGACGCGATCGCCCTCCTGGGACACGACCCGCTCCGGCTCCTTCAGTACCTGCAGATCTACCATCCGGAGCTGTCTCCGGAGGAGAGCGAACGGATTGCCAGCACCGCTCTGTACGGGCTGAGGGGCAAAAGCACTGAGGAAGAGGAGGAATTCCGCGGGGAGGGTTACAAGCTGTCCCTTTCTCCGCCGGTCGTCGAGCAGGACGTCAAGAGCACCAAGGGGCATTCCTTCACCATCAGCGGAAGAGTCAAGCCGGGGATTCCCCGCGTTGCGGTGTCGGGCGCTTATACACGGATGATTATCGTCCGCAAGGATGGCACCTTTTCTGCGACCGTCCCCCTTCCCAGGATCGGAGAGGTCAACGAGTTCTACGTCTATGCGATGGATCCTGTCGCCAAACGGCTAAGCGGAGAGGTCACCGTTCGGGTTCGTCAGACAGGGGAGAAGGAGGACCCGGAGGAGATCCTGCTGCGGCTCCTTGCGCAGCGGGAGGAGGTGTTGGAGGATATTCGCAAGGATCCGGGCCGGTACAGCTTCGTTCTGCGGACGGTCGAGCAGGTGCTGCTGAAGCGCTTCACCTACGATGAGAATGCGGGGTTTCGCTACCTGCGCCAGCGCATCCGGCAGGAGAAATCACCTGCGCAGAAGGCGATCTTGCAGGCGATTCTGGAGAAGTTCTCGGAGATTGGCGGGATGAAGTTCGACTTGAAGCCGGACAAAAGCGGCCGCCCGCAGCGGATTTACTTCTTCCAGAAATACACCATTTGGGAGGCACTCCACCGCCTCGGCAGGGAAGGGGCCCGCGGGGTCATCATCGCCAATGAGCAGGGGTTGGGTAAGACGATCACTGCTCTGTTCATTATCAACGGCCAGGAGGCGGTTATCATTACCCCCAACGCGGTCGTCACCACCTGGGCCGAGCAGGAGGAGAAGTTCCTGCCAGAGCCCCGCCTGGAACTGCTGGAGGGTAGCTACCGCGAACGGCAGCAGACCCTGGCCACGCTGGATCGCCCTCAGGTGGTGACCAACGTGGAGTTTACACGCGGGATGAACGCCCAGCGGGCGGAGCTTCTCAGCAGGCCCGAAGGGTTCCTCGTGATTGATGAGGCCGATTATCTGGGCAGCACCTCTTCCCAGCAGTCCCAGGGGACCCGCCAGCTCAACGCCGGATACAAGCTTCTGCTGACCGCCACTCCCTTCAAGAGACCGCAGCAGATCAGGAGCCTCTTGGGGTTCCTGTATCCAGAGAACCGGGACTTCCGGTCGGCCAGGGCCTTTGCGCGGGCATTCCCGGTGACCGACGTGCAGGCGCTCAATGCCCTGTTTGTCATGCTTCAAAATCACAGCATCCGCATCCGGAAGCAGGATGTCTTTGACGAATACGATCTGCAGATTCCCCTGGAGCGGCAGACCGACCGGCTTCCCAGGAAGGTGCAAGTTCTACCCGAGGAGAAGGGTCAATTCACTCTGACGGAGGAGCAGGTTCAATCCATCCGGGAGCTTTTCACGAATTATCAGGGCTGGAGCGCCAAGCACAAGAAGGGCGGGCGGATCACGGAAGAGGACCGGCGGTACAAACGGTTCCGGGAAGGTTTCTTCTCCAAGCGGGAGGCGCTCCGGCAGATCATGAACGATCCGGCCTACATCGGCCGGCCGGACGTCGAATCCCCCAAGCACATGAAGATGGATGAGATTGTGGTGACGGAGCTGGCCAAGGGTCCGGGCCGGAAGGTGCTGATCTTTGCGCGCTACCAGGATCAGGTTCGAGAGTACCTGAAGCGTTATGAACGTTACGGCGCGCGGGCTTACTACGGCGGTTTGCCGCAGAACGCCAACGGCTACCAGGTGGACTCCCAAGGGCATGTCCTTTACTACCGAGTGGACGAGTACGAAAACTACGTTTTGGATGCACCGGGCAGGCCGATTCCTGCCGATAGTGCGCATGGGCGGCCCATTCGCGCTCTGGACTATGAGAGAATCCTCTTCCAGAACGATCCCTCCAGTCGCGTCCTGATCGCCACCTACGAAACCGGTGCTTTGGGGGTCACGCTGACGGCGGCCGACGCGGTGATCTATGACGATCTGGCTTCGACTTACCGGGATGAGTACCAGGCGGGCGACCGGGCCCACCGGATCGACAACGACCGGAAGAAATATGCCGTCACCTACTACCGGCTGCAGGCCCTGTACCCCGAGGCTGTCCTGGAGAAATTGCCCGCGGAGATCCACGACACCTACTTCGACGTTGGCACCTATGACCAGGTTCACTACCAGAATCTCCGCCGGCAGGCGAGGATCTTCCACCGGATTCTGGACGGGGTGGGCAGCGAGGGGGAGCTGAGCTCCATTCACGAGCGCTTCATGAAGGAGCGGATGCCTTTCCTGTTCGCTGGCGGTGAGTCAGCAGAAGATTCCACTGAGAGCGCCGGGCTGGAGGAGGTGCACGCGCCGGTACGGCGGTATGAAGGGTTGTTCCTCAACGGCACTCCGGCGGGATTGGAAGAGAACGCTGCGATTGCGCTGAATCTCAACACGGAGCAGGGCAGGAAAGAGACGCTGGTGGTCACGGTCCCGTCGGCTGAGACCTCTGCGGTTGGCCGGATCTTTCATCACAAGGCGGTGGAGATTCCTGCTGAGTGGAGTAGGTGGCTGAGGGCGATTGAGTTACCGGGCCGTTTGCTCGAGGCGGAAGGGAAGCTGATCGCGGAGCAGGCTAAGGCATCGGAGCTTGCCTTTGTTGATCCGGATCTTGCAGAGGGTGAGCGTGAGGGATGGGACAAGCTCTTTCGGGATTATCAGATGGCCGGCATCCCGGTTCGGCCGGAGGTTCTCAAGGAGATGGGCCAGTTGCAGGAAGAGCGGTTGAGGGCACTCTTGGCTGCGCTCAAACGGGTGAGGGGTCTGGTGGACGGGGCGCTCGTTGGGTTCCGGATCGAACAGGAGCGGGATCAGTTCCACGTGTACCTGTACGTCTGAGCTTTTGATGCGGGCCGGGAGCAGTGGGCTGCGACACACCTCTCCCCGGACAGGTGCGGCAAATCATCTGCGGCAAATGATCTTGACAAAGCGATTCGCGTGGCTATACTGGCAAGGAACATCTTCTTGTGGAGGAGGCGCATGACCATACCCATACCGGATAAGGTCCGCAACATCATCGCGGAGCAATTGGGAGTCAAGCCCGAGGAGGTCACTCCGGAGGCCAAGTTCATCGACGACCTGGGCGCGGATTCGTTGGACACCGTGGAGCTGGTGATGGCCCTGGAGGAGGAGTTCGGGATCGAGATCCCGGACGAGGAGGCTGAGAAGCTGATCACGGTGGGGGATGCGGTCCGGTACATTGGAGAAAAGGCCGGCCAGAAGGCCCAGTAAGGCGTTGTCGTGGAGAAGCGCCGCCGTGTCGTTATCACGGGGCTGGGGGCGGTGTCCCCCGTCGGCAATACCCTCGAGGAAACCTGGACCTCTCTGGTCCAGGGAAAGAGCGGCGCTGGCCCCATCACCCTCTTTGACGCCAGCCAATACCCCACCCGAATCGCCGCTGAAGTAAAGAGATTCGATCCAAGCCCCTACCTCTCGCCCAAGGAGCTGAAGCACACCGACCGGTTCGTCCAGCTCTCCGTCGCCTCGGCCAAGCAGGCGGCCGCCGACGCGAAGCTGGAGATGTCCAGGGAAGACCCCTTCCGGGTCGGGGTCTGGATCGGGACCGGCATGGGGGGTCTGGGCACGATCGAGGAGGGTTATCGGGACTTCCAGGCGAGGGGCCCCTCCAAGGTCCGTCCCTTCTTCATCCCGATGATCATCTGCAACATGGCCCCGGGCCAGGTTTCGATCAGTCTGGGGGCCAAGGGGCCCAACTCCTGCACGGTGAGCGCCTGCGCGTCGTCCGCCCATGCGATCGGGGATGCCTTCAAGATCATCGCGCGGGGCGGGGCCGACGTCATGGTGGCCGGCGGGACCGAGTGCGCCATCACGATCCTGGGGGTCGCCGGCTTCTGCGCGCTCAAGGCCCTGACCACGCGCAACGACGAGCCGCAGGCCGCCAGCCGGCCGTTCGATAAGACGCGGGACGGCTTCCTGATCGGCGAGGGAGCCGCCATGCTGATCCTGGAGGAGCTGGAGCACGCCCGCCGGCGCGGGGCCAGGATCTATGGCGAGGTGATCGGCTACGGAATGACCGGCGACGCCTACCACATGACGGCGCCCGATCCGGAGGGTGCGGGCGCCGCCGGCGCCATGAAGGCGGCCCTCGAGGACGCGGGCCTCTCACCGAAGGAGATCTCATACATCAACGCGCACGGCACCTCGACCCAGCTCAACGATAAGATCGAAACGAAGGCGATCAAGCAGCTCTTCGGCGAGCACGCCAGGAAGGTGCCGGTGAGCTCCACCAAATCGATGACCGGCCACCTCCTGGGTGCCGGCGGGGCGCTCGAGTTCCTGGCCTGCTGCATGGCGCTGAGGGATCAGATCATCCCGCCGACGATCAATTACCGCACGCCGGATCCGGAGTGCGATCTGGATTACGTCCCAAACGAAGCCCGGCGGGCGGAACTCTCGGTTTGCTTGAGCAACTCCCTCGGCTTCGGCGGCCACAACGTGTCGCTCATTGTCCGTAAGTTCGAAGGATAAGAAACCCGTTGGGGTCTGACCCCGAAGGGTCAGACCCCGTTCGGTTTGCGAGGGTATCGATGCTGCTTGAAGGCAAGAAGGGTCTTATCGTCGGGGTGGCCAACAGGCGCTCCATCGCCTGGGCGATCGCGCAGGCGGCCCACCGGGAGGGGGCGAAGCTTGCCTTCACCTATCAGGGGGAGCGGTTGAAGGAATCGGTGGCGGAGCTGGCCAATTCGCTCGGCGGGGCTTCTCCTCTTTTCGAGTGCGACGTCACCAACGACGCCCAGATGGACCAGGCGTTCCAGGGTCTGAAGGGACTGTTCGGCACGCTGGATTTCCTGGTGCATGCGGTGGCGTTCGCCAGGCGGGAGGAGCTGGGCCCGGAGTTCCTTCCGACCTCGCGCGATGGCTTCCGGATGGCGCTGGATGTTTCCAGCTACAGCCTGATCGCCCTGGCCCAGCGGGCGGTGCCGCTCATGACCGAGGGCGGCTCCATCGTCGCGCTCACCTACTACGGGGCGGAGAAGGTGATTCCCCGTTACAACGTCATGGGGGCGGCCAAGGCGGCCCTGGAGGCGGTGATCCGGTACCTGGCCTTTGATCTGGGTCCCAAGAAGATCCGGGTGAACGGCCTCTCCTCCGGCCCGGTGCAGACGCTGGCTGCGCGCGGCATCTCCGACTTCCCCGAGATGCTCCGGATCGTCGAGGCCAAGGCGCCCCTGCGGCGCAACGTGGATGTCGCCGAGGTGGCCAACGCCGCCGTCTTCCTCCTTTCCCCGCTCTCCTCCGGTGTCACCGCCGAGGTCCTCTATGTGGACTGCGGCTACCACGTCATGGGGATGTAGTTAATAGGTATTAAAATCTACTAAATCTGTTTGACAGACCCCCGACCCCCGAGCCACACTTGAGATGAAGCGAGATGCAAGCCGGTTCGCTCCTGATTATTTTAGGGTCATTCCTTTTGAGTTAAAAAAAGACTCTAGGAGGAAGGAAGAGGAAATGGGGATAAGACGTCTCGTTGGATTCTGGACAGCGTTCGCCTTCCTGACTTCCTTAGCCGCTCCACTTCCCTGCAGTTATGGGGAGGACCCGATTGGGAATGGGGGACTTACGGAACCGGCGGTCACCGATGGCGGGCGGACGGATGCGGAGCGGCAGGTGTGGAACCTCGCGGTGCGTGAGTCCATGCTTGGAAGCATGCCGGGGTCGCCTCCAGAGACGGCCGACCAGCCCCCCCCAGAGGCTGGAGAAGAAATCGAGCCGGAAACTGGGGCTGGGGAACAAAACGAACAGCCCCCGCCGGTCGAGACCGGACAGAACCCACCCCAGACTCAAGCAGCTGCTCCAACTCAAAACAGTCAAGCCGCGCAGGCCGTCCGGAATTGGATCCGCACCAATTACGGTCCCATAGCCAGGCCACGGGTAGGGAATGGATTGAAGCCGCTGATCAAC
>CAYJQV010000074.1:0-5841 GCA_964372395.1 uncultured Planctomycetia bacterium
GCCGAAGGTCCGGGAGGCGGGGTTCGCAGGACGGCTCGGCCGCCCCGCCGGGGCGCCGAGCGTACGGCGGTCCCGCCCGGCCCTCGGGGGCTGAATGAGCCGGCGCGGACGCGGGGAGGTTTGATGACGCTGGATCAGCTCATCCAGGAGACGGGAGAGTGGCTGCGGGGCACCGGCCCCCGCGCGGAGATCGTGATCTCCTCGAGGATCCGGCTGGCGCGGAACCTGAAGGGGAAGCCCTTCCCGCAGTGGGCGAAGAAGCCGCAGCGGGCCGAGGTGCGCACGGGCGTCGAGGAGGCGGTCGGCCGGTGCAAGTTCCTGAAAGGGGCGCTCACACTTCAGCTCAAGGATCTCTCGGAGCTGGACCGCCTTTTTCTCGTCGAACGGCGGCTGATCAGCCGGGAGCACGCCGTGGGACCCGACGAGAAGGCGGTGGTGATCGGCGACAAGGAGATCGTTTCGCTCATGGTGAACGAGGAGGATCACCTCCGCCTGCAGGTGATCCAGTCCGGGTTCAATCTGCAGGAGGCGTGGGATGTCCTGACCGGGGTCAACGGGGAGCTGGAGGGGCTCCTGGCGTACGCCTTTCTGCCGGAGTGGGGGTATCTCACGGCCTGCCCGACGAACGTCGGCACCGGGATGCGGGCCTCCTGCATGCTGCATCTGCCCTGCCTGGTGATGACCAAGCAGATCGGCCGGGTGCTTCATGCGCTGAACAAGCTGGGGCTGACCGCCCGCGGCCTGTACGGGGAGGGGACCGAGGCGACGGGAAACTTCTTTCAGCTCTCCAATCAGGTGACGCTCGGGGTGTCGGAGGAGGAGATCCTGGACAACCTGGAGCGGCTCATCCGGCAGGTGGTGGATCAGGAGGAGGCGGCGCGCAAGGCGCTCACACAGCAGAGCCGGGAGGCGCTCGAGGACCGGATCTGGCGGGCCTACGGGACCTTGAAAAGCGCCCACCTCATCAACTCGGGGGAGACGGTGAACCTGCTCTCCCTCGTCCGGCTGGGGGTGGACCTCAACATCATCCCGACCCTCGAGCGGGGCCAGGTGAACCAGCTCTTCATCCAGACCCAGCCGGGCCATCTGCAGAAGCTGGAGGGGCGGACCTTGAACGCCTCGGAGCGGGACGCCCGGCGGGCCAAGCTTCTGCGGGACTCCCTCTCGTGAGGCATTTCCGGAAGGAGCTGTCATTCACCGCCGTTCGAGTCCTCTTGGCGCTTGCACTCTATGGGGTCGCCGCCATCGTCGTGGGATTGGCCCTGTTTCCCGCTATGCTCCTCTGTGAACAGGTCTGGCAGGGTCGGATCGCTCAACCGGTCTGGCAGCGTATGCTCTGGGTCTGTCTCACGGCCGGGGCCGGGTACTTCGTGTTCGGGTTCAGCCTGATGTGGATCGCTGCGGCCATCCGGTGGCTGTTCCGTCTGGATTTGAAAGAGGGGGAATACCCCCTGGCTTCACTGGGAATGCTCCGGTGGTACATCTCCAATGCCCTGCAGTTTCTGGTCTGGACCCTCTTCGGCGATTTTCTCCTGATGACCCCCTTTGCGGCCTTGTTCTACAGGCTCATGGGAGCGAAGCTGGGTCTCAATGTGCAGATCAACTCGAAGTATTGTGCCGACCTGTCGCTCATGGAGATCGGCGACAACGTGGTGATTGGAGGGCACGCGACGGTGATCGGGCACTCCTTCGAGCGCCGCGGCCTGGTGCTGAAGAAGGTTCGGATCGGCCGGGACGCCATCATTGGTCTTGACGCGATCGTTCTCCCCGGCGCGCGCGTCGGAGAGGGGGCGGTGATCGCGGCGGGGGCTTTCGTTCCGAAGGATACCGAGATTGAGCCCAGAACCACCTGGTACGGCCCGCCCAGGCCTTCCTCCTCCTAGGCGGGCCCAGGAGACCCCGGGGACCCGGACGATGGGCTTTTTGAGCAGTTGCTTTTGTGCGATAATTATAGGATAGGGGAAAAGGGGGATTGGGCGAATGAACATGTTCAACCGGTTTACCGAGCGTGCGCGCAAGGTCATCCTCCTGGCGAAGGAGGAGGCCAAGCGGTTCAACCACGACTACATCGGGACCGAGCACATCCTTCTGGGCCTGATCCGCGAGGGGGAGGGGGTGGCTGCGGCGGTTCTGCAGAACCTCGGGCTCTCCTCGGATCAGATCCGCCTGGAGGTGGAGAAGCTGGTCCAGCTGGGCCCCTCCACCATCGTCTCCGGGGATATTCCCTTCACCCCGAAGGCCAAGAAGGTGATCGAGCTGGCGATGGACGAGGCACGCAACCTCGGACACAACTACATCGGAACGGAACATCTCCTGCTGGGACTCATCCGGGAAGGGGAAGGGATCGCGGCACAGGTGCTGGTGAACCTGGGGCTCGATCTGGGCAAGGTGCGGCAGGAGGTCATGGAGCTTCTGGGCTCGACCGGCCCCGGCTACGCGGTCGGCTCCACCCCGAGCGCGAAGACTAAGACGCCGGCGCTGGATGCCTTCGGCCGGGATCTGACGCAGCTGGCCCGGGAGAACAAGCTGGATCCGGTCATCGGCCGCAGGAACGAGATCGAGCGGGTCGTGCAGATCCTCTCGCGGCGGACGAAGAACAACCCGGTCCTCCTGGGCGAGGCGGGGGTGGGCAAGACCGCCATCGTGGAGGGGCTGGCCCAGCAGATCGTGCGGGCGGAGGTGCCGGAGATCCTCAAGGACAAGCGGGTGATCATCCTCGACCTGGCCCTCATGGTGGCCGGCACCAAGTACCGCGGGCAGTTCGAGGAGCGGATCAAGTCCGTGATGGACGAGATCAAGCGGTCGGAGAACGTCATCATCTTCATTGATGAGCTGCACACGCTGGTGGGCGCGGGGGGGGCGGAGGGGGCCATCGACGCCTCGAACATCCTGAAGCCCGCGCTGGCGCGTGGCGAGATCCAGTGCATCGGGGCCACCACCCTGGACGAGTACCGAAAGTACATCGAGAAGGACGCCGCCCTGGAGCGGCGGTTCCAGACGATCATGGTGGATCCGCCCAGCGTCGAGGAGACAGTGGAGATCCTCAAGGGGCTGCGGGACAGGTACGAGGCCCACCACAAGGTGAAGTACTCCGATGCGGCGCTCGAGGCGGCCGCCCGGCTTTCGGATCGCTACATCTCCGGCCGTTTCCTGCCGGACAAGGCGGTGGACCTGATGGACGAGTCCGGCTCGCGCGCGCGGCTGTCGGTGCTGACCGCCCCCCCGAATCTGAAGGAGGTCGAGGACCGGATCGAGCAGCTCCGGAAGGAGAAGGAGGCCTCCGTGAAGGGCCAGGACTTCGAGAAGGCGGCGGCCCTGCGGGATCAGGAGCGGGAGGCCAAGGGGGAGCTGGAGCGGATGAAGCGGGAGTGGGCCCGCACCAAGTCGGAGACCCAGCCGGTGATCACGGAGGAGGACATCGCCCACATCGTCTCCAAGTGGACCGGCATCCCGGTGCTCCGCCTGGAGGAGAAGGAGAGCCAGAAGCTCCTGCGGATGGAGGAGGAGATCCACAAGCGGGTGATCGGGCAGGAGGAGGCGATCGAGGCGATCGCCAACGCCACCCGGCGCTCGAGGGCGGGCCTGAAGGACCCGAAGCGGCCGATCGGATCGTTCATCTTCCTGGGCCCGACGGGGGTCGGCAAGACCCTGCTGGCCCGGGCGCTGGCGGAGTTCCTCTTCGGGGACGAGGAGGCGATCATCCAGGTGGACATGTCCGAGTACATGGAGAAGTTCAACGTCTCGCGCCTGGTCGGCGCCCCGCCGGGATACGTGGGGTACGAGGAGGGCGGCCAGCTCACCGAGAAGGTCCGCCGGCGGCCCTACTCCGTGGTGCTCCTGGACGAGCTGGAGAAGGCTCATCCGGATGTGTTCAACCTGCTCCTCCAGGTGCTCGAGGAGGGGCGGCTGACGGACAGCTTCGGGCGCAAGGTGGATTTCAAGAACTCGGTTCTCATCATGACCGCCAACATCGGGGCGGAGCTCTTGCGCAAGCAGGGCTCCCTGGGCTTCCGGGCCCAGAAGGAGGATGTGACGTACCAGGACATGAAGAATCAGCTCCTGGACGAGGTGAAGAAGGTTTTCAAGCCGGAGTTTCTGAACCGGGTGGATGACATCATCGTCTTTCGGCCTCTTAACCGCGAGGATCTTCAGAAGATCGTGGAGATTGAAATCGCAGAAGTCCAGGCGAGGATTCATGAGCAGGGGGTGGCGATGGAGCTGTCCCCCGCGGCGAAGGAGTTCCTGATCGAGAAGGGGTTTGATCCGATCTACGGGGCGCGGCCGCTGAAGCGCACCATCGCCCGATACCTGGAGGATGCCCTGGCCCAGGAGATCATCGCGGGACATTTCAAAGAGGGTTCCTCCATCCTGGTGGATGCGGAGAAGGACAAGCTCGTCTTCCGCGCCGCCGCTCCGGCACCCAGTTCGCGCGGTTAGCTTAAAGCCGGTTCTCGTGAAGCGTTCCTTTCTGGCGATTACAGCGCTCTTCCTGCTGTTCGGAGGGGGGCTTCTGCTCGCGGCCGACCAGGCACGGCAGAAGCTGGAACGGGAGTTCAGCCAGTTCCTTCACGTCCCCGTTCGGATCCAACGCCTGACCTTCTCCGGACGCCGCACCACCCTCCACCGGATCCGCCTGGATTCCGCCGCGAGCCCCCTGTCAATCGACCGGCTTCAGATCGAAGGGTCTCCTTTCGGGAAGAGCCGGTCGCTGACGATCCGGGAGCTGAACCTTTCGCTGGCCGGCATCCCCCTGTGGGGCCAGGGGCGGCTTTTTCTTTCCCCCCAATCGGGTGGTCCTCCCGCAGTGGAGGGCTGGCTGACGTTCGCGCACCCCTGGGTGAGCGGGCGGGTAGAGGTGGCGGGTCCGATCACTGAGCCTGTCCTGCTTGGCTGGGCCGGGCAGAGCCGGTTCGGCCGCAGGCACTTCGTGGGCCGGCTGTCGCTGGCCGATGGCCGGGCGGAGCTGCAGCAGCTCGAGATCCAGGGGGGATGGAGAGGCCAGGCAACCCTCCTTGCAAGAACCGGCGGCGATTCCTCCTGGAGCGGGCGGCTGAAGCTGTCCGGACCGGACGGCCGCTTCGATCTGGAACTCGCCCCGATTGCGGAGGGATGGACGCGGGCGGTCCTCTGGGCCCATCGGGACGGATTGGCCGCCCAGGAGTTCCTGCTGGAGTGGCGGGTTCGGCGCTCACAGCTGGAGTTCCGGCTGAAGCTCTTCGGGTCGGAGGCGGCGCTGGAGGGAGAGGTGACGATCCGGCCTCCTTTCCCCGGGGAGGTGCGCATCAATCTGCAGGATCTGAAGCTGCGCAACGCGGCGGACTGGCTCCTGCCCGGGCTCTCCACCCAGCGGCTGGGGGGGCGGGTGTGGGGCCGCGCCGTCCTCTCGGGGACACAGGAGCGCCTGGTCAGCGATGGGGAGCTCTCCGGCATGGAGGGGCAGTTCGGGCTGCAGCGGATCGACGGGATCTCCCTGCGTTTCCAGGGGGTGGGGCCGATCCTGCAGATCCGGAATTCACACCTCCTCGGCGCGGAAGGGCCGATGGCCATGGAAGGGGCGGTGGATCTGCGCCGGATCGGCCAGCCGGATTTCTTCCGGATGGTGAAGCTGACCTCCGTCAACCCCGGGGTCGAGGTGGCCGGCTGGCAGGTTCGCCGGGGCCCAGGGGGCTCCGGTGTTCAGATGCACCGCGCCGCAAAGGAGGACGGCGTCCCGGTCGGCTTGAGCATCCAGGTGGATCAGGAGGAGAAGGTCGTGGGCCTCGAGCACCGGAGCAAGTTTTAAGCGATGAGCCGGCGCGAGCGCGGAGTAACCGATCCCTCCGGCCGAAGGTCGGGGAGGCG
>CAYJQV010000075.1:0-5835 GCA_964372395.1 uncultured Planctomycetia bacterium
AGGCGCCGCAACTCCCCGCCCGTTTAGTGTTTCCGGGTGCCACTTCCGGTGCTAGACTCCAGCAAAGGGACCCCGTGAATCGTAAAGCCATCGCCCTCATCCTATCCGGCAGCTTGATCTCCTGGGCCATGGGGGTCCCCGGACTGGCTGAGGAGCCAGTCCCCTCGCTCTCCCGGGATCCCTCCCCTGCACTGGACGTTGCCCTCCACGAAAAGATCCTCGACTGCTACGGCAAGGCCTACTCGGCCTGGGAGCTCTTCCATGTGGCCGATTACATCGGCGAACACTTTGCCCAGGACCTTGCGGAGATGCTCAAAGCGGAACAACCCGCTCCAACGGATGCGTTGGGCAGCGCCGTCTACGCGGAGGGATGGAAGGCCTACTTCTTCTGGTCTTCCGCAGTGAACCGGGAGGCCGAGTTCGATCAGTGCCTGGAGCAAGCCGCCGCGCTGGCCAAGCCCGATCCCTTGGCCTTGCGGAAGTTCTCTGAATTCGGGGCGGTTTCCAGCTCCTGGCCCAGCGCCACGGCCAACGAAGTGCGCATGGTGCCCAAGAGGCCTGCGAGCGCCGCAAACTCTTTCCCCGTGTCTTCATCCAGCTGGCCATACTGGATGGCGTCATCCAGAGTGTGCTGGATTTCCGTAATGTCCGTGTCCAGCAAGATGAAGGCCAACCGATTGGCTGCGGCCTCCGTCCTGTCGCCGGCTTCGAATTCGGTAACCGCCATTCTTCGCAGCCTCTGATTTTCGTCATACCAGGCTCCACAGAAGCCTGAGGGCGCAAAGAGAAGGCTGAGGGCAAGGCCAAACCCGATCTGTCTCTTCATCGATCCATCACCTCCTTTTGAAGTCGCTGGTGCGCGGGCCTTCTTTAAAAGCAGGGGCTGCTCTCCGTTGAAGAGAAGGACCCCTTCTGTTCCAGGTTCCCGCCGCAGCCGGACGGAGGCCCTCCTTTTCAAGCCGAGACATCCGCTTCAGCTCCGCCTCGCGCCTCAGCGCTGAGCTCCTGTTCGGGTGGACCTCCTTAAGAGACCGTTTCAAAACGCGCCCGCGGCGTCCCGGCGGCGGGTCGCCCGGTTCGGGCACGCTCGGCGCCCCAGCGAGGCGCCTCGCTCTGAGGGGCCGCTCACATCTCGCGGCCCGTCGCAACCCGGCCTCCTTATTCGTCGGCCGGCGACTCTCGGCCGCGCACACAACCGTGCCGCGCGGCCTGCGGAGGTCCCTCACCGGGCATCCCCGCCGCCGGACACCGCCCCCGGTTTTGAAAGGAGCTCTAAATAAAAGCTGAACTGGCTTCCTGGATCTCGTGTAGGCCCCGCCCTCCCCGGCGTTGTGTTCCCGAATGCGGCGCTCAGGATCGGTGGTCACCCCGGCATAGAATGACCCGTCGGAGCAGCGCAGAATATACACATACCACATCCTGTTCGGCCCACTCCCTTCAGGCAGGCGCCAGATAAAAACGCACTGCCACGTAGTGGCAGATGCTGCCGACCAACACGAACAGATGCCAAACGGTGTGAGCGAACGGCCTTCCTTTGCAGAGAAACAATGGAACGCCGGTGCTGTAGAGCACACCCCCTGCAGTCAGCCAAAGGATTCCGGCCATCGGCAGTTTCTCCACCAAAGGGTGGGTGCCGATCACAATCAGCCAGCCCATAACCAAGTAGGACAAGCTTGAAAATAATTTGAGCTTCTCTGCAGGAAACCACCAGGTCACTGCGATTCCCGCCACCGCCAGACCCCAAATCACACCGAAGAGGATCCAGCCCAAGACACTCCTGATAGCGACCAGCGTGAACGGCGTGTAGGTGCCCGCGATCAGCAGGTAAATGGCGGATTGATCGAGAATCTCGAACAGGCGCTTGACGCGCGGAGCCTGGATGGCGTGATAGAGCGTGGAGGCTGTAAACAGCGTGATCAAGCTCGCCCCGTAGACGCTGAAGCTCGTCACCTGCCAGGCATCTCCGTGAAGCGCCGCCGGCGTGACCAAGGCGGCAAGCCCTGCAATAGATAAAAGGAGGCAGAAACCGCACATCACGGCATTGACAACTTCTTCGGCTAACGCGACGGAGCGACGGTCACTCACGGCGCATTTGAAGAAATCTCGACCAGTTTCTGGCGGCTCGTTAGGCCGCGGACGATTGCCACCGATCGCTTGGGGACGCCGAAATGCTTGGCCAGCGTCTCAATGACCGCCGCGTTCGCCCGGCCCCCTTCTGCCGGTTCCGATACCTTCACCAGGAGGATTCCATCTGGCGTCTTCCCGATGGTCCTCTGTTTCGCTCGTGGCATCACTCGAACCGGTATTCGCATGGGAGGGGCTTACAGCCTCCGCCAAGCGGCTTAGGCTTTTCGGACGTTCAGTGTAACCAGGTTTGACGGTGTATCGCGGAAGAAATGGGGGATGTTGCTGACGGTCGTCTCAACGATTCGCTGAAGCGCCTCCTCAGTCACCGTGTTGCCGACCAGGGCGATGAGCACCTCGTCCGGGACGCCGCGCGCCTGGTCCCGCAGCCGCTGTATCTGCTCGACGAATCCCTCGATCCCCTTGACGACCTCAGCGTGGGTGCGCATGGTGCTGCCTTCCCCGTCTTCGAAATGGGTGAGACGCCCCCCGCGCCGTCCCTGGCCGCTTGTAGTTAAAATGCGGCAGCGTCACACGGGGAAGACCTTTCTGAAGGACCCTCTCAATCTCCTTGACCATCGGCTCTTCTTCCGGAGCAACAAGGGTAAAGGCATCTCCCGTGGCTTCCGCCCGAGCGGTGCGACCGATCCGGTGGATATAACCCTCCGGTGTGTTGGGAACCTCGAAGTTGATGACGTGGGTGATGTCTTCGATGTCGATCCCGCGCGCTGCGATGTCCGTCGCCACCATCACCTGGGTCCACCCCTGCCGGAACTGATCCATGGCACGGAGCCGTTCGCCCTGACTGCGATCGCCATGAAGAATTGAAACCCGAATGCCGCGCCGCTGAAGGACATGGGCGAGGGAATCGGCATGCCGTTTGGTTCGGGTGAAGACCAGCACGGAAGTCATCTCTTGACCGCGAAGGATCTCGCCCAGAAGGTCGGTCTTTAAGTGGCGCGGGACCGGGTAGACCGCGTGGCGAATGCCGACCGCGGCGGAGGACTTCTGTCCAATCTGAATCGTGACCGGATCCTCTAGAATTTCGTGAACGAGAATCAGGATTTCCTTCGGCATGGTCGCTGAGAACACCATGTTCTGCCGCTTTGGCGGAAGCATGCTCAGGATTTTCTTCACATCCGGTAGGAATCCCATGTCCAGCATCCGATCGGCCTCATCGAGCACGCAGATCTTCAAATCCACGAAGTCGATACGCCCAGAATAGATGTGGTCCAGCAGCCTTCCCGGCGTTGCGGAGATGATGTCCACACCCTGTTCCAGGGCCTTGATCTGGGGATTCATCGGAACCCCCCCAAAGATGGCAGCCCCTTTGAGAGGGACGTAGTGCGAGAGGGCCTTGAGGTGGTCCATGGACTGAAGCGCCAGCTCTCGCGTTGGCGCAAGGATCAACACCCGGACGTGCTGGCCCCCCTTGCCCTGGAGAAGCCTGTTGAGAATTGGAAGGACAAAGGCCGCGGTCTTTCCGGTTCCTGTCTGAGCGCATCCGATGACGTCGCGCCCCGCCAAAATGGCTGGAATGGCTTGAGCCTGGATGGGGGTGGGCCGGATGAATCCCAGGTCGTGAATGCCCTTGAGAAGACGGCGGTCCAGGCCCAACGCCTCAAAGGTGAGGCCTTCAGAATGGGAGCTGTTGTCTGGGATCACGTTACTTCTTGGCCCGCTTGCGGGCCACCGGGTCCAGCAGCTTCTTCCGAAGGCGTATGTTCTTGGGGGTTACCTCCACCAGCTCGTCCGGGCCGATGTACTCCAGGGCGAGCTCCAGGGTCATCTCCTTGGGCGGCGTCAGAACAACGGCGATGTCCGAGGTGGAGGAGCGGACGTTGGTGAGCTTCTTGGTCTTAACCGGCGAGATCTCCAGATCCTCCCCTCGCGCGCCCTCCCCCAGGATCATCCCTTGGTAAACGTCCACCCCGGGCCCGATGAACAGCTCTCCTCGGAGCTGACAATTGGCCAGCGCGTATGTCGTGGAGACGCCTCCCTCAAAGGCAATGAGGGAGCCGTGGGAAGCTCTCCCGCCAGCCCCCTCTTGCAGGGGCTTGTAGGCGTCAAAGAGATGGTGGACCTGGGCCGTCCCGCGGGTCTTGGTCAGGAACGCGCTCTTCAAACCCATGACGCCGCGGGTCGAGATCTCATACTCGAAGTGGAGCTCTCCCGTGGGCGTCTGGACCATGTTCTTTAGAGTGCCCCTGCGGCTTCCTACTTCCTCTATGATAACGCCGCGGTAGTCGCTGGGAACATCAATCGTCAGGAACTCGAAGGGCTCCAGCTCAACTCCATCCTTCTCGTGGAAGATCACCTCCGGCTGAGAGACCTGAAGTTCAAAGCCCTCCCGCCGCATCGTTTCGATAAGAATGGCCAGATGCAGCTCCCCCCGCCCGGAGACCAGGAAGGTGTTCGGACTGTCCATCTCCTCAACCCGCAGAGAGACGTTCGTTTCCAGCTCCTTCATCAGGCGCTCTCGCAGCGCCCGGGAGGTGACGTACTTGCCCTCCCTCCCGGAGAAGGGGCTGGCGTTTACCCCGAAGGTCATTCGGATGGTGGGCTCGTCGATCTGGGGAGCGGCGAGCGCTTCGGGCCGGACGGGATCAGCAAAGGTGTCTCCAATGCTAACTTCCTCAAAGCCTGCTACCGCGACGATCTCCCCGGCTGAGGACCCCTCCACCTCCCTGCGCTCCAGCCCCTCGTAGCTCAAGAGCGCGGTCACCTTGGAGGAGATCCGTCGCCCGTCCCGCTTGAGGAGCGCCACCGTGTCCCCCGTGTGGATCCTGCCGGCGGAGATCTTCCCGATCCCCATCCGCCCCTTGTAGTCGTCCGACAGGAGCGCCAAAACCAGGATCTGCAGTGGCCCCTCGGCGTCCACCTGAGGGGGTGGGATCTTCTCCAGGATCAAGTCGAGGAGGGGAAAGATGTTTTCGCTCGGCGCGTGGAGGTCCATGGTGGCGGTCCCCCGGATGGCGGAGGCATAAACTACCGGGAAATCCAACTGCTCGTCATGGGCGTTCAGCTCGCAGAACAGATCGAACGTCTTGTTCGCCACCTCGTCCGGCTGGGCATCGGGCAGGTCCACCTTGTTGACCACCACGATCGCCTTATGACCCAACTCCAAGGCTTTCCGGAGGACGAACCGGGTCTGGGGCATTGGGCCATCCTTGGCGTCAACCAACAGCAGAACTCCGTCCACCATCCGCAGGGTCCGCTCCACTTCCCCGCCGAAATCGGCGTGGCCCGGGGTGTCCACGATGTTGATCTTGGTCCCCTTGTAGAGGACGCTGGCGTTCTTTGCCCGGATGGTGATCCCCCGCTCCCTCTCGAGGTCGAGGGAATCCATGACCCGCTCCCCCATTCCCTCGATGTTCCGGTGGACCCGGGTCTGGCGGAAGATGGCGTCAACCAGCGTGGTCTTCCCGTGGTCGACGTGGGCAATGATGGCGATGTTCCGAATCGGTTGATTCAACACGTAGATTTAGGTACTGCGATTTAGGTGCCGTTTCCTAAAGTTCCGGGCTCAGGCCTCAACCGGGGGTCTCTAGGGGTGGCACCTAGGCTGTTGGTCCCTCGCTGAGTTTACACTGAGTGCGGCAAAGTGCTCGGGATTTTTCTGGACTGGCCCAGCTAAAGCTGGGCTGAAAAGCTTAGGGAAACTGCCCCGCTAGGATTCGAACCTAGATAACCAGATCCAGAATCTGGCGT
>CAYJQV010000076.1:0-5601 GCA_964372395.1 uncultured Planctomycetia bacterium
GGGCGCCGCCCCTCGCCTTCCCTGGAGGAGGGTGGAACCAGAGGGAACCGAGGGTTCCCTCTGGAGAGCGGAGGCGCCAGCCGGAGCGATGAGATGATCGGAGCGAAGGAGAAGGAAACGATCGTTCTGACTGCGGCCGTCCGCTCTTCCAGGGGCGGGCAGGCGGCGCGCCAGGTCCGGCGTGAGGGGAGGATCCCCGCCGTCGTCTACCGTCAGGGTCAGGAGGCCCTTCCCATCGAGGTCATGGGAAAGGATCTTTCCCGGATCCTGCGGACCAAGGCGCGGGGAAACGTTCTCATCTCGCTCCATTTCGGCGAGGAATCCAAGCCGCAGCTGAAGGGCCACCCGGAGCTGGCCAGGGGGGAGGGGATGGTGCTGATCAAGGAGCTGCAGCACCATCCGGTCTCGCACCAGGTGATCCATGTGGATTTTCACCAGGTCTCCCTCACCCAGCGAATCACCGTCACCGTGCCGCTGGCGTTCCGGGGAGAGGCCCCCGGCGTCCGGCAGCAGGGGGGCATACTCGAGCACAACCGGTGGGACTTGGAGGTGGGATGTCTCCCGACGGAGATCCCGGTGGAGGTGGCTGTGGACATTTCGAATCTTGCGCTCGGCCAGACCGTGCATGTGCGGGACCTCGCCCTTCCCGCGGGGGTCCGCTGCATCACTGATCCCAACCAGCCGGTGATCGGATGCGTGGAGCCCAAGCTCGGGGAGGTTCCTGCGGCGGCTGCCGAAGGGGCGGAGACGGCGGAGCCGGAGGTCATCAAGCAGAAGAAGCCGGAGGAGGAAGCCGGCGAGCAGCCCGCGGGCAAGGAGAAGGAGGAGAAGCCGGAAGGGAAGAAAGGGTGAGGGGCGATGAGGTGGATCGTCGGGCTGGGCAATCCCGGGCCGGACTACGCAGGGACCCGGCACAACGTGGGGAGGATGGTGGTGGAGCTTCTTTCGCAGCGCTGGAGGGTGCCCCTGCGGCAGCGGCTCTGCTCAGCCAGGGTGGGCGAGGGGATGTGGGAGGGCCGCCCGCTGGGACTCGCCTTGCCGGAGACGATGATGAACGCTTCAGGCAAGACGGTGGGATGCCTGGCCCGCCGCAGGCAGCTCGAGCCAGCGGACCTCCTGGTGGTGATGGACGATGTGTCCCTTTCGCTGGGGGGGATCCGGATCCGCGCGCGGGGATCGGGGGGCGGCCATCTGGGGCTGACCTCCGTGCTGGAGGCGGTCGGAACAGAGGGGGTTCCCCGGCTGCGCGTGGGGATCGGGCCCGGCCCGCGGCAGGGGCTGACGGAGTTTGTTCTCGCCCGGTTCACCCCGCGGGAGCGGAAGAAGCTGGAGGCGGGTCTGGAGGATGCCATGGGGGCTTGCGAGATCTGGATGACGGAAGGGGTTCCCGCGGCGATGAATCGTTTTAATCGGAGGATGGTGGAAAAGAGGTGACAGGATCGGTGCGTAATTACGATGCCATCTTGATTGCTCAGCCGGATCTGAACGAGGAGGGGCTGAATCAGCTGAAGTCCCAGCTCGGGGAGCTGGTTTCCCGCCAGGGGGGCCGGATCAAGGAAGTTTCCTCTCTGGGCAGGCGGAGGCTCGGATACCGGATCGGAAAGGCCTCGGAGGGGACCTACCTGCAGCTCAAGATGGAGATGCCTCCGGAAGGCGTCGAGGCCTTAAGGCGGAATGCCCGCCTCCTGGAGTCGGTGCGGCGGCTGATGGTGTTGGTGGATGCCGGCCTGGATGTCCGCCCTCAGGAGCTGGAGGGTCGGACGCAGGAAGAGGACGCTTAGGAGATCGAACGATGGCGAATCTGAACAAGGTGTTTCTGATCGGGAACCTCACCCGGGATCCGGAGCTCCGGTACATCCCCAGCGGGACCGCAGTGGCGACCTTCACGGTCGCCTCCGGGCGGACGTACACCTCTGCTTCCGGGGAGAAGCGCGAGGAGACCTGTTTCGTGCGGGTGGTGAGCTGGGCCCGGCAGGCGGAGCTGTGCGGTGAATACCTCTCCAAGGGGTCGCCGGTCTTCGTCGAGGGCCGGCTCCAGAGCCGCAGCTGGGAAACGCCGGACGGGCAGAAGCGTTCCACGCTGGAGGTGGTGGCGCAGAACATTCAGTTCCTCAGCAAGGGCCCGAGGCCGGCCGAGGAGGCGACGGCCCCGCAGCAGCCCGCGGCGGAGGAGCCGGCGGTTCCGTCCGATGTGCCGGTATCCCCTCCCACCGAGGGCAATCCGGACGAGGTGCCATTCTGATGAGGGGCAGGCGAAGCAGCAGGACCACCCGCCGCCGGCCCGCGGTGGAGCGCCGGCGCATCGTCCGGCGCAAGAACTGCAAGCTCTGCGCGGAGCGGGCGGACGGGGTGGACTTCCGGGATACCGCCCGGCTGTCCAAGTTCACCTCGGAACGGGGGAAGATCCTTCCCCGCCGCATCTCCGGCAACTGCGCGCGGCATCAGCGTCAACTGGCGCGGGCGGTGAAGAGAGCCCGGGCGATCGCGCTGCTGCCCTACCTGGCAACGGAGTAGGCGAGTCAAGGGACGCGGATGGAAGTCATCCTGACGCAGGACGTCGAAAGGCTGGGCTCCGTCGGCGAGAAGGTGGTCGTCCGGGGCGGCTACGCCCGGAACTTTCTCATCCCGCGCGGGCTGGCCGTTCCGGCGACCTCCTCAACGCGCGCCCAGGCGGGGGCGATCCAATCGGCCCGCGCGCGCGCCACCCAGATGGCCGAGGAGCGGGCGAAGACGCTCGCGCAGGAGCTGGAGAGGCGCACCTGGACGATCTCCGTGACGGCGGGGGCGCAGGGGCTCCACGGGGCGGTGACCTCCTCCGACATCGCCGGTCTGCTGGAAAAGGAGGGCCTGGCGATTGAGCGGCACCAGATCGAGCTGGATCGGCCGATCGGCCAGCTTGGGATTGTGGAGGTGCCGGTGCGGCTTCACCCCCATGTGAAGGCGACCTTGAAGATCCGCGTCACCCCGCAGACCGCCGCATAGAGACCATGCCGGACGTCGAGCAGCTCGTTGAACGGGTCCCGCCGCAGAGCGCCGAGGCGGAGATGGCGGTCCTCGGCTCCATGCTCATGGATGAGGAGGCGGTCCCGGCTGCGCTGGAGCTTCTGGAGCCGGCCTCCTTCTACCGGGAGGCCCACCGGAAGGTGTTCCAGGCGATGGCCAACCTGTTCCATCGCCAGAAACCGGTGGATCTCCTGACGGTGAGCGAGGAGCTCAAGTCGCAGGGCCATCTCGAGGAGGTGGGCGGCGCCTCGTATCTGACCTCGCTGGCCACCGTGGTCCCCACCGCCGCGAACATCCAGCACTACGCCCGGATCGTCCGCGAGAAGGCGATCCTGCGCACGCTCATCGCCTCCGCCACCCGGATCGTGGGCGACTGCTACGAGAATCAGGAGGATGTCGACGGGCTGCTGGACCGGGCGGAGCAGATGCTCTTCGAGATCGCCCACCGGGCCGGGGACGAGCAGGCGGTGTGGCTCAAGGAGATGCTGACCAGCTCGATCGAGACGATCGAGCGGCTGTACCAGCGCAAGGAGATGGTGACCGGCCTGCCGACCGGTCTGCACGATCTGGACGTCATGACGGCGGGGCTGCAGCCGTCGGACCTCATCATCGTGGCCGGCCGGCCGTCGATGGGCAAGTCGGCCATGGCCGCCTGCATCGCGGAGCATGCGGCGGTGGTCGAGCGGGTTCCCGTGGCCATCTTCAGTCTGGAGATGGCCAAGGAGCAGCTCGTCCACCGCATGCTCTGCGCCCACGCCCGGGTGGACGTCCACAAGGCGCGGACCGGCTTCCTCGCCCAGGCCGACTGGCCGAGACTCACCAACGCGGCCGGGAAGCTCTCCGAGGCGCCGGTCCTGATCGACGACAGCCCGGGGCTCTCGGCGCTGGAGCTGCGGGCGAAGGCGCGCCGGATGAAGAGCCAGCACCGCATCGGGCTCGTCATCGTCGATTACCTTCAGATGATGCGCGGCTCCTTCCGGGCGGAGAACCGGCAGCAGGAGATCGCGGATATCTCCAAGTCGCTGAAGGCCCTGGCGAAGGAGCTCCATGTGCCGGTGATCGCCGTCTCCCAGCTTTCGCGCGCCCCGGAGCAGCGGGACAATCGGCGGCCGCAGCTTTCGGACCTGAGGGAGTGTCTCGCGGGCGACACGGAGGTCGTCGACGCAGACTCAGGTCGTCGCTACACACTCCGCGCCCTGCACGAATGCAGGATCAAGATCCCCGTCCTCACGCTTTCCGAGGACTGGAAGCTCCGGAAAGAGGTCCCGGAAGCTGTTGTTCAGTCAGGGATCAAACGGGTGTATCGCCTGCAGACTGCGACCGGGCGCAGCATCCGAGCTTCGGCGAACCACCCGTTCCGCACGGTCGAGGGCTGGAGGCGGCTGGACCAGCTGTCTCTGGGAACCCGGATCGCCGTACCCCGCTGCCTTCCCGTGCGGAGCCGCGTTGGTATTTCGGCGGATCGGGCACGGCTTCTGGGCTATTTGGTTGGCGACGGTTCGTACTGTCGCCACAGGACCGTCTCCTTGATCAACCGCGATCGTTCGGTCATGGAAGACGCGCGGTCTGTTGTCGAGACCGAGTTTGGGATACCCGGCCGGTGGAAGCCGCACTGGACCGGTACCCTGCAGCTCGAGTTTTGTGTGCCTCGGGGATTTGGTCCGGGGAAGAACCCCATGACCCAGTGGATCAAGGAGCTGGGCATCCATGGCCAGCGGGATCACCAGAAGCGTGTGGCCGAAGGCGTTTTTGAAAGCTCTCCTGCCGCGATTGCGAACTTCCTCGGCGGTGCGTATGCCACCGATGGCTCGCTCGCCCGTGTCGGTCGCCAGTACGCGGTCAAGTATAGTTCCACCAGCCGCTCCTTGTTGCGGGACCTTCAGACGTTGCTCCTTCGATTCGGGATCCTCTCCGTGATCGGAAAGCCGACGCGGAACACCAAGTCCACAATGGATATTGCCGAGTTGTCCATCCATGGAAAGGCTCAGGTGGGGCACTTTATACGGCAGATCCCGCTTCGGGGAAGGAAGGCCAGGCGAGCACAGGAAGCACGGGAGTGGACTCAGGGATTGCAGATGAACCATCGTCTGGATCGCTTGGCCCTCCAGGTCACAGAGACTGTCCGCAGACAGGCCAAGCGGCGCGGGCTCTCCTGGGCGGATTTGGGGTACCGTTGCCAGGGGAAGGAGATGGATCGGTCCTTCCTGAGCCGCGTTGCGGCTGTCTTGGACTCGGAGCCCTTGCATGAGCTTGCGGAAAGCGACGTCCTGTGGGACCGGGTAGTCCGCATCGAGCCGGACGGGGAAGAGATGACCTATGATTTGGTCATCCCCGGAACGCACAACTTCGTGGCAAACAACATCGTCGTCCACAACAGTGGCAGCCTGGAGCAGGATGCCGACGTGGTGCTGCTCCTCTTCCGGGAGGAGCTGTACAACCCGACGGAGGAGAACCGGGGCAAGGCGGAGCTCATCGTGGCCAAACAGCGCAACGGGCCGGTCGGCACCCTGTCCCTGGCGTTCCTCCGGGAATTCACCCGCTTCGAGTCCCTTTCCAGCCGCTCGGCCTAGCGCCGGTTTTGAAACCGGCTCTAGTGGT
>CAYJQV010000077.1:0-5555 GCA_964372395.1 uncultured Planctomycetia bacterium
CCGAAGCGGGGATGGCTCGGACCTGGGGATCGCCGGCGAGGGAGGGGATGGGATGATCGGCGGCGGCCTGGGGGTCATCCGCCGACCCTGGGCGCTGGCTGCCGGCCTGCTGGTCCTGGCCGCAGCCGCCTTGTGCGCCGCCCAGTGGCCGGCGTTTCCCTATTTCCTCGACAGCTACTACCATCTGCTCGTCATTCAGGGTTTCCGCGACGCCGGCGGCCCGGTCCTGCACGCCTTCTGGGAAGCCGCCCCGCAGGGGCGCCCGCACCTTTACCCGCCCCTGTTTCACCTCCTCTCGCTGCCGGTCCTCTCTTCCGGCGTCGCTCCGATCGCGCTGGCGCGAGGCTGGTGCACGATCGCCTTTCCGCTGCTGCTCTTCACCGCGTGGCGGCTCTTCTCCCGCCTGAATGGTCCCCGCGCGGGGTGCCTGGCCGTCATCGCGCTCACCCTCTCCTACAGCTTCTTCCTCGGTTCGGTCAATCATCTGCCGGCCACCCTGGTGCTGATCCAGGCGCTCGGGATCCTCCTGGCCCTGGCGGAACGGCGGATCGTGGCGGGAGGGCTGCTCCTGGCCCTTGCCTTCTGGACACATGCCGGCCTGCCGTGGCTCATCGCGCTGGCCCTCTTGCTCCACGGATTCCTTGACCCGAAAAACCGGAGGGTGGCCTGGACGATTCTGGTGATCGGCCTGGCCGGCGGCAGCCCCTGGCTGGCTCACCTGGCCAGGCACCAATCGATGATTCAGATCCAGCCCCGCGGAGAGGAACGGTTCCTCGACACCCCGATCCTCGCGCTGCTCCTCGGAGCGATCGGCCTCGTTCCGGCATGGAGGCGCGGCGGGGTTCATCGGTTTCTCGTGGCGTTGGCTGTGGGGTTTCTGCCGATGCTGGCGCTGTACCGGTTCCGGTTCTTCGCCACCCAGGGGCTTTTCCCCTGGCTCCTGCTGGCGGGGGTCGCCCTGGAGGCCATCGGCACAAGGCTGCGGCGCCCCTGGGCCTTCGCGGCACTGCTGGCCACCTTCAGCGTCCTCTCTCCCAGTCTGCACGGCTCATCAACCGGCGGCTGGGGCCTTTCCTGGGCAGACTCTTTCTGGAGCCGCGCCACCGGCCTGCACGGCGGGCCCGCCCGGCCGACCGAGCTGCCCCTGTACCATCCCCGTTTCATGGATGCGCTGGCGAAGGAAATCCGCGCGCACGTCTCGCCCGAGGAGCTCATCCATTCCAATGTCCCTTACTTCGCGGGGATGCTCGGCGTGGTCTCGGGCCGCTCCACGACCAATCAGATGCTGCGGGAGATGGCGGACCGCCCGGCGGCAGAGCAGATCCGGGCCGCCCGGCTGGTGATCTGGATCAAGGATTCCCCGTTGGCTCCTCCGAGCCGCCAGCTGCAGGAGATCGCCGCGCAGTTCCAGCTTCGGCCGCTGGTCCAGACGGAGATTGCCTACCTTTACTTCAACCCGCGGGCGACTGCACGCCGGCAGGTCCGGCAGGCGGTGGTGCCTGGGTGGCTGGCTACGCTCCTGGTGCTGGCGGCGGCGGGGACAGCCGGCCGGGACTTTTCACGAGGGCGCCGTTCCCGTTCGGAGCGCCTTCCTGCTCCTTCTTGAACTTCACGGAAACGATCTTCGAGACCCCCATCTCCTGCATGGTGATGCCGTAGATGACATCCGCCATGCTGATCGTCTTCTTGTTGTGCGTGATGATGATGAACTGGGAGTCCTTCAGGAATTCCTTCAGCGCCCGCGTGAACCGGTCGATGTTGGGCTCGTCCAGCGGGGCGTCGATCTCGTCGAGAACGCAGAAGGGGCTGGGCTTCACCCGGAAGATGGAGAAGAGCAGGGCGATCGTGGTGAGCGCCTTCTCCCCGCCTGAGAGCAGCGAGATCGGCTGAAGCGGCTTGCCGGGCGGGCGCGCGATGATCTCGATGCCGCTTTCCAGAAGGTCCTCCTCATCCATGAGGACCAGCCGCGCCTCCCCTCCACCGAAGAGCTGCCGGAAGGTCACCTGGAACTCCTTTTGAATCGCCTGGAACGTCTCCCGGAACATGGCGCGGGTCGTCCGGTTGATCTTGGAGAGGGCCTCGTGGAGATCCTCCTTCGCGCGAACGAGGTCGCCTTGCTGCTGCGTGAGGAACTCGTATCGGCCCTGCAGCTCCCGCTCCTCCTCGATGGAGCCCAGGTTCACCGGGCCGATGCGCTGGAGCTTGGAGGAAAGCTCCTCGATTCGCGCCTGCAGCTGCTGGTCGTCCAGGTCAATGGGGTCTGACCCCGCGGGGTCAGACCCCATCGGCTCTTCTCTCTCATCCAGATCAATCTGGTATACCTGGCGCAGGCGGCTGGCGATCTGCTCCTGCTCGAATGCGATCTGGGCCTGCTCCATCTCCTGCGTGTGAAGCTGGCTCTGCAGATCCTCCAGCCGGCGCCGGATCGCCAGGAACTCCCGCTCCTGAGCCGTCGCCGCCTCCAGGGCGCGCGCCCGGCCGCCCTCCGCCTCCTGAACCTCCGCCAGCAGCCGCCCCATCCCGGCCTCCAGCTCCGCGCACTGCCTCTCCAGCCCGGCGCTGGCCGCCTCCCACTCCGTCTGCCGCCCGCCCAGGGACGCCAGCTCCTCCTTCCTCGTCCGCACCTGCGCCTGCGCCTCCTGCACGGATCGCTCCAGCACCGCGAGCGACGCGCGCCGGCTGGACGCCACCTCGTCGAGGGAGGAGAGCTGTGCCTTTGCCGTGGCCAGCTCGACCGAGATCTCCTCTCTTTCCCGCACCGAGCCGGCGATCGCCTCCTGAGCGCGTGCGATCGCCTGCTCCAGGCCGGCCAGCTCCTGATCCCGGGCGGCCAGCTCCTGCTCCGCCTGGTGGAGCTGCACCTGAACGTCCTGCAGCTCCGCTGCGGTCTCGGAATGCTCCACCTCCAGAAGCTGCAGCTCCTGGTTCAGCTTCGCTACAGCAGCATCCGCGGAGGCGCCGGTCGCCTCCAGCCGCTGCTGCTCCTGAGACTTCTCCTGCAGGGACTTCTCCACGGTGGAGATCGCCTCCGCCTGGGCATCCTGCTGGCTCCGGAGCCCGTCCCGGCGCGTCCTCGCCTCCTCCAATCGGCCCTGCACCTGCCCGACGGTGACCTCCAGGGACTGGAGCCGGCTCAGCCGGCCCACCACCATCCCCTCTTCCGCCGGGGTGGAACCGACCAGCGCGCTGGTCACGCCGTACAGCTCGCCTCCCTGCGTCACCCACCGCCAGGCCAAGCAGCCGGCCGCATTCCTCACTTGCCCGAGCATCCTCTGAGCTGCTGCGCGGTCCGGCACCAGCCAGGTCTCGGCCAGGAGGAGGTTCATGAGCGGACCCAAATGCGGTGTGATACCGATTCGATCCATCAGCTTCTGTGCGGTGCCCGCTGCCGGCGCCGCATCCGGCGCGGGGCTGACCTCCTGCGGAGCCCGATCCCGGATGAGGAAGAGAACCCGGCCGGCCTTGCTGGATTCCAGGAACTGGCGGCATCGCTCCGCCACCGCGGCCGTCTCCACAACCACCGCCTCGGCCCACGGCCCCAGGGCCGCGTCCACAGCCGCCGCATCCCTTCGCTCAATCTGGATGAGCTCCGCCAGCACGCCGCTCACCCCTTCCCGCTCCAGCTTGCCCTGATCCAGCGCCGTGAGCAGCGACTTGACCCCGCTGGAGTACCCCTCGTGGCTGGCCAGCAGTCCCTTGAGGAGATCGACCTGCGAGGCGCAGCGGGTCAGCTCCTGCTCGAGCGCGTGCACCTCCCGCTCCACCTCGCCCAGCGCGGCCTCGGTCGAAACCCGATTCTCCTCGCAGAGCGCCCGCTCCGCCTCCAGGCCTTCCACCACCGTCCGGGACTGGATCAGCGCCTGCCGCAGGGACTCCGCCTGGGCGGAGGCCTCTTCCCGCTCGCGCGTCACCTTGCCCCGCTCCGCCTGCAGGCGCGTCTGGCGGGCCTCCAGCCGGGCGGCTTCCTGGCGGACCCTCGCCAGGCCGTTCCTCGCCTGAACCTGGGCGGCAGTGGACCCCAGCACCTGCTGTCGGGTTTCATCGATCAGCCGCTCCGCCTCGGCGATCGTGCAGGCGCAGGACTCCGCGCGGAGCCGGCACTGGCCGATCCTCTCCTCCTTCTGCCGGCGTTCCCCTTCCTCCCGCGAGATCTGCTCGGCCAGCTGCTTCCTCTCCTCCTCCAGCTCGCCGATGCGCGCCTGGCTCTCCTCGACGGAACGGAGGATCTGCTTCTGGCGTCCCTGCGCCTCGGCGACCCGCTCCCGGTTCATCTCCAGATTCCCGCGCACGCTCTCCTGCCGGTGCCGGGCTCCGAGGAGCGCCTCCCTGGCTCGGGAGAGAACCTCCTCCGCCCGGTTGACCCTCTCCCGCGCCTGCGTGAGGAGCTGCTCCTGCTGACCGGACCGGCCCTCCACCTCCTGCACCTGCGAGCGCAGGGAGCCCAGGACCCCCTCCTTCTCCTGCCGGCGGCGAGCGAGCAGGCCGCTCTTCCGCCGGCCAAGCTCCGATTCCATCCCCTTGAGCCGCTCCATCTGCTCCTGGTACGCGCGGGCGCGCCGGACCTGGCGCTCGAGAGACTGGATCTGCCGCTTCACCTCGGCGACCACGTCCCCCACACGCGCCAAATTCTCCTCGGTCTCCTCCAGGCGGCGCATCGCCTCCCGCTTCTGCGTCTTGAACTTCGTGATGCCGGCCGCCTCCTCGAAGACGGTGCGGCGCTCCTCCGGACGGGCGCTGATGATCTGCTCGATGCGGCCCTGCTCGAAGAGGGAATAGGCGGATGTCCCCACGCCGGTCCCCATGAGGAGCTCCTGGATGTCTCTCAGGCGCACCGGCGTCCGGTTCAGGAGATACTCGCTCTCCCCGGTCCGGAACAGCCGGCGGGAGATGGTGATCTCCGCGTACTCGATGGCAAGCTTCTTCTCGGAGTTGTCGAGGGTCAGGGAGACTTCAGCGTAGTGGATGGGATCGCGGCGCTCGGAGCCGTTGAAGATGAGATCCTCCATCCGGCCGCCGCGCAGCTCCCGGGGGGACTGTTCGCCGAGCACCCACTTGATCGCGTCGGCGACATTGGACTTGCCGCAGCCGTTGGGACCAACGACCGCGGTGACACCGGGCTCAAAGACAAGCTCGGTGGATTCGGCGAACGATTTGAATCCGAGAAGTTCGAGTTTTTTGAAACGCAACTCTCTCCTTCTCGGGGAGCAGGGTCAGATTATGCGCAAATTCAGAGGGATGTCAAGAGGTTAGCCGCGCTGGCCGAGATCACTCCTCCGCTGGAGTCGTCCAGGAGATCGTTGTGCCGCCTATGCCACCGGTGATGGTGACGGGCCCTATGATCACCTGCACGCCATAGCGGCTATTCCTGTGCAGTGTGATGTTTCCGAGGGGGATGGTGACCCAGCCGATCTTTGCGGCGAAGGTGATGACGAGGTTCCCATTCTGGGAGTTGGTTGTGGTTCCCGCCTTTATCCAGTTGGGCAGATTGTTGAGAAGGTTGTGAGGTGCTCCCCGTCAAACTGTACCGTTTTGAGCCTTGGATAAGACAAGGTCCA
>CAYJQV010000078.1:0-5459 GCA_964372395.1 uncultured Planctomycetia bacterium
GGGCACCGGAGCCGAGCCGTCGTCTCACGGCTTCTCCGCTTCCTCCACCAGCATGACCGGGATCCCCTCCCGGATGGGATAACGCAGCCCGCAGCCGGCCTGCGTGCAGACGATCCGATCGCCCTCCTGCCGCACCGCCGACTTGCAGGCCGGGCAGGCCAGGATCTCCAGAAGCTCCTTATCGATGTTTTGCACGGTTCATTCCTCCTTCACGGATAGCGCGTCCGGCCGGGCCAGCGGTCGCGGCGTCTCCTCCGAGGTGGATTCAATCGCCTGGAGCTTGTCCTCGAAACGCCCCAGCCGGCGGTCCGCCCGCTCGAAGTTGGTCAGGGCATGGCGGATCTGCTTGCCCGCTACCTCGAAATCCTCCCGGACCCCTGAAAAATCCTTCTGAAGCTTCATCAGGCACTCGAGGATCTCCTGGGCCCGGCGTTCCACCGCCAGCCCCCTCAAGCCCAGCAGGATCACCTGCAAATAAGCGTAGAAGCTGTTCGGGGAGACGGGGATCACCCGCCGCCGCGTCGCGTGCTGGAAGATCCCCTGCTCCTCGGCCGGCTCATCCCGGAGGACCACCTCGTAGTAAACGTTCTCCGCGGGGATGTACATGAGGGCAAAGTCAAAGGTCCCCTCCGAGGGCCGGATGTACTTCTCGGCGATGGAATCGATGTGGCCGCGCACCTCCCGGAGCAGCTGCCGACGGAGCGCCGCCTTCTCCTCATCGGTGCCCGCGCGGCTCATCCGCCGGAACGACTCCAGCGGGAACTTCGAGTCGATGGGAACGAGGCGCTCCTGAAGCCGGATCACCGCATCCACACGCTCCCCGTCCGCGAAGCCGTGCTGAAGCGTGTAGAGGCCGCTCCCCTCCGGGAAGACCTGGGCCAGGAGATCGGCCAGGAGGAATTCCCCGAGGCCGCCCTGCATCTTCGGCGCGCGCAGGAGATCCTCCAGCGTCGCCACGCTCCGGCCGACCTCCTCCACCCGCCGAGTGGCCTCCTCCAGGCGCCCCAGCTCCCGGCTGATCACGGCGAAGGTGCTGTTCGCCTGCTGGAGCTTTTGGCTCACCGACTGCTCTGTCGTCTGGACCTGGCCGTGAAGCTGCTTCCACACACGGTCGAACTCCTCGCCCAGCCGCTTCGCCCATTCCTCGCGGAGCGCCTGCAGCTTCGCCTCCTCCTTCTTCTCCAGCGCCTCCTGCATCTCGAGGGGCAGCGGCGAGCGGACCAGCCGCCAGACCATCCAGAGAAGGACCACCAGCAGGACGAGACCCGCAACACCGATCGCGGCCGAGAAGGATATCATGGGCTCCCCCCTGTCTGGGCGACGTACTTCATGCGAAGCTCATAGAGGAGATCCTCCAGGAGGGCCGACTCCTCGGCGGTGAGGTTGCCATGGGTCTTCTCCTGAAGCATCCCCAGGATGTCGATCAGGTACCGTGCCTGCTCGAGATCGGCGTGGGGCTCGCCGGTCGCCGGATTGGGCACCTCTCCCAAGGCCATCAGCGCCTGCATGGAGAGAGAGGAGAGGAGAAGGCTGAAATCCGTTCCCTTGCCCGAGGCGGGCCCGCGCCGGCCGGATGGGGACGGCCCCGCCCGTGACGGTTCGGGCCGGGCCGCCTGCCCTGGCCCTCCGCCGGGAGGAGGCGCAGCCCCTCCCTGACGGGAGCCCTGCCGTTCCCGCTCCACCTGCTCCTTCCATCCCTCGTCAACCTTCTTCTCGCTCTCCGTCAACGAAACAGAACCCCGGCAAAGGCGTTCAACCCGCCCGCCGATCCCTCCCAGATCTCATACTTTACCAAATTGCCCGCCGATGCGCCTAACCCTTTGGAGGCCACCAGGAGTGCGGCCAGGGCCCCTGCCCCGCACAAGGTCGCTCCTCTCGCGCCGGCCTGCTCCAGGAGATCCTCCGCGTCCATCCTCCGGATCGCTTCCAGGAGGGAATCCGCCTGCCGACGAAACGGCTCCCTGGCCTCATGGCCGGCCAGCTGCGCGGTGGCCACCAAAAGGACCCTCTCCCCGACCTGCCGGACTGCGCGCGCCAGCCCGTTCCCCAATCGGACGAGGAACGCAGGGTCGACGGCGGCCGTCGCGATCGGAACAAACCGGCGCAGGCCCCAGAGCCGCTGGAGGAAGGGAAGCACGACCTCCGCCGAATGCTCCCGCTCCAGCCCGTCCCGATCCTCCGAAAGCTCCGGCACACCCTTCCGCAGCAAACGGGCGAGCTCCGAGTCCACCTCCACCTTCCCCAGCGGCGTCTCCCAAACGCCCCTGGCCGCCAGGCGGCATCCCGGATCAGCGCCGGTGTGATCGGGTCCCACCAACACCACCCTCTTCGCCGGTGAAACGGCTGAGAGAACCGCCCCCATCACCTGCGCGCACCGGCGGTAGGGTCCGTGCGGGACAAGCAGCCCAACGACCTCTTCTTTCCTTGGCCGCGGCGGCGTCGCCCGCCGGATCCATTCCTCAACCGCCCCCCGCTCCGCCGGATAGAAGAGCCCGGCCACGCAGGGAGCGCGCAGCGAATTCTGACGGCGGCTCCGGTTCCCGTCAGATCGGCCCGGAGACGGCCGGCTTCTCAAGGAGCTCCTGGCTGCCCGAGGCGGCCTCCATCCCTTCGCCGGGCCTGCCGATCACCCACACGCAGCGGTCGGGATCGAGAAGATCGGTCGCGACCTTCCGCAGATCAGCCGCGGCGAGGGAACGGACCGCCTGCTCGTAGCGGTCGGAAAAGTCAAAACCGAGCCCGGCCAGCTCGTCGCCCACACGCTGGGCGACAAGGGACTCCTGGGACTGCCGCGCGATCCGCCGTTGCCCAAGCAAACCCTGCCTGGCCTCCTCCAGCTCCTTCGCCGGCACAACGTCCGTGCGCAGCCCCCGGATCTCCTCGAGCAGCGCGCGGCGGACCTCCTCCACGCGCGAGGGATCGGTCACCGCGTACAGGACGAACGCGCCCGGATCGATTCCCGGTATGGAAAAAGCCCCGACGGTGTAGGCCAGCCCCTTCTCCTCCCGGATCCGGCCGAAGAGCCGGCCCGCTCCTCCCGAAAGGAGCTCCTCCACGAGATCCACCGCCGGGAGCCTGGGGTCGGACAACCGGACGCCAGGGAAGCCGATGAGGAGGAGCGCCTCCTTCCGGGGCGTCGCCTCCAGATGTTCGCGCCGCTCTGTGAGGGGCGGCTCCGCAGCAATGGCTGGAACCGGCTCAGCGCGAGGGGCAAGCGGACCGAAAGAATCGGTGAGAATGGCGAGAAGCTCCTCCGGCCGGAAATCGCCCGCCACACCGATCACCAGATGCGCAGGGTCAAGAACCCGCTCATGGAAAGCGACCAGATCCTCCCTCCGGAATCGGCGCCATGCCTTCTCGGCGCCGGCCGGGTCGAGCCGGTAGGGGTGCTCCCGAAAAAGGGTCGAGGCCAGCCGGCGCATCCCCCAGGAAAAGGGATCTTCCTCCTGTGCCTTGAGCCCGGCCAGACCTAACCGCCGCTCCTTCTCCAGCTCCTCTTGCGGAAATACCGGTTCCCGCCAGATTTCCCCCAGCAGGCGGGCCGCATCGGCCGCCTCCGGCGCAACCACCTGAAAGGTAACCCCCAGACTGTTGCGGCCGCTGAAGGCGGAGGTATCCCCTCCCATTCGCCGGACCAGATCCGCCAGCTCGTCCGCGGTCCTGCGCCGCGTTCCGCGCAGCAGCATCCGGGCCGTCAGCAGGGACAGCCCGTTGGACCCCTCCTCTTCATAGCGGACCCCGGCCCGCACAGAGAGCTGGAAGCTGACCAGCGGCAGGCGGTGGTCCTCCTCGAGAATGATCCGCACGCCATTGGGAAGCTGGACCTTCCGCGCGGGAGCCCGCGACTTCTCCTGCGAATCGGCCGGCTCCTGCTTCCCCGCCCCCTGGGGGAAGAGCCGGACGGTGGTCGCCCGATCGGAAGCGAGAAACCTGCGGGCCGCCGCCTGCAGATCCTCCGGTTGGAGGCGCTGGATCTGGTTGAGGTACCGATGCGCGAAAAGGGGATCGCCGGTCGTCACCTCGGAGCTGGCCAGATCCGACGCCTGCCCGCCCACCGTCTGGCGGTCCTGAAGGTACTCCTTGGCGAAGGCCCGCTTGGCCGCTTCCAGCTTCCGGGGATCCGCGGGAAACCGCCGCACCGCCTGCAGCTCCTCCTGAAGGCGCGCCAGGGCCGGCGCCACTTTGTCGGGATCGGTCCGCAAACTCACCACGAAGAGACCCCGCCACATCGGCGTGTAGTTCCAGCAGCTGACGGAATGGACCAGACCGCTCTCTTTCAAGGCCCTCTCCAGATCGGATCCGCGGCCCCCGCCGAGGATCCAGGCCAGGAGGTCCAGCGCATACAGATCCGGATCGTTCAACGGAACCCCCTGGAATCCGACGGCCGCGGTGGCGAGCCGGATCGGCGCCTCCTGCACAACCTCCCGCGCGGAGAGAACCGGCGGCTCTTCAGGGAGGGCGGCCAGCGGCGGCCGGCCGGGCGGGAGGGCCGCAGTCAGCTCCTCGAACCGGCGGATCACCGCCTCCGCCTCCAGATCCCCGACGACGGAGATCACGAAGGCGTTGGGAAGATAATGGCGCCGGTGGTAGGCCCGCACGTCCTCCACCGTCAGCTTGGTGAGGAGCGGCTCGAGTCCAATGATCGGCAACCGGTAAGGATGGAGACGGTACGCGTGGGCGAAGAGGAGGTCCCACGCGATCTGCCCTGGGTCGTCCCGCCGCAGCCGCAGCTCGCGCAGGACCACCTCCCGCTCCCTGGCGAACTCGGCCGGGTCCATGCGGGGGAAGAAGAGGGCATCCACCAGGAGGTCCGCCGCCTGCGCCCAGAACTCCCGCTGGACCGTGAGGGAATAGCTCGTGGTGTCAAACGAGGTAACCCCCTGCGTGGTCCCCCCGTAGGACCGCGCCTCCCGCTCGACCGCCCCCACCGGCCGGCGGGCGGTCCCCTTGAACAGCATATGCTCGACCAGGTGGGAAACGCCGGTTCCCAGGTACTCCCCCTCGGTGGCCGATCCGGTCCGCACCACCGCGTGGAACGCCACCAGCGGGTGGGCGCGGGACTCCTGGATGAGAAGGATCAGCCCGTTGGAAAGAAGATGACGCTGGACGGCCGGCGGCGCCGTCTCCAAGAGCGCGCGGGAAGGGGACAAAGGGGGCCCGCTTGAAAAGGGAATCATGCTTCGGCAACCAGCCAGGAAGAAAGCGAGGAGGACAGCTAGAATCGTCTGCGGCTCTCTCGCAGCTTGCGACGGCGCGCGACGGACGGTTTCTCGTAATGCTTCCGGGCGCGGACCACCTTCAAGATCCCCTCCCGCTCCACCTTCTTCTTCAGGCGGCGCAGGGCCTTCTCCAGCGGCTCGTTTTCCCGGACTTCAACGACAGGCATTCTGGATGGAACTCCTTGATTTTCTAACAGGATAGCGCACGCCGGCCGCCCCGTCAAGGGCCAGTGGGATCGT
>CAYJQV010000079.1:0-5287 GCA_964372395.1 uncultured Planctomycetia bacterium
GCCGGCGGTGGGACGGTTGACCCTTGGGCGGCCTTGTGGTATCCCTTAATAAGGAGGTCTCAGAGAGCGATGCGATCAGTTACCGTTTTTGCGGTTTTGAGCATCTTGGTCTTGGGCTGTGCGACCACCACCCCCACGCAGAAGGGTGCGCTGGCCGGCTCGGCAGTCGGGGCGGGCCTGGGCGCGATCATCGGCCATCAGTCGGGTGAGACGGCCAAGGGGGCCTTGATCGGCGCCGCTGCGGGCGGGCTGGGGGGTGCGCTCCTCGGCGATGCCATGGCGTCCAAGTTCTGTCCGACCTGCGGGCGCGACTATTTCGCCGATACCAACCATTGCCCCTTGGACGGAGCCCTGCTGAGGAGCAAGGGGGCGCCGGCGCAGAGCGCGCAGCAGCAGGATACCGAGGCAGCCCTGCCGAAGTTCTGCCCGACCTGCGGGCGCAGCTTTGAAGCGAAGGAATCGTTCTGCTCCGAGGACGGGACGCAGCTGAAGGCCAAGCAGCCGTAGTCGTCAGGCCGGTTCGCAGCAATTGAGCCTGGCCAACAAGCTGTCCCTGTTCCGGATCCTGCTCGTCCCGGGTTTCGTGATCTGTCTCTTGTACTACCGGCCGGGAGAGCTGGAGGTGCTGCGCTATGCGGCGGCGGGGCTGTTCCTCATCGGGGTCCTCACCGATGCGGTGGACGGCTACCTTGCCCGGGCGGAGGGGCAGGCGAGCCGCCTGGGGGCGATCCTGGATCCCGCCGCGGACAAGCTGTTCCTGGTCACGGCGTTCCTGTCGTTAAGTCTCATCTCGACCCTGCCGCAGGAGTATCGCCTGCCGGCATGGGTTCCCATCGTGGTGATCAGCCGGGACCTCCTGATTGTCTGCGGCTGGCTGATCATCGTCCTGGTGACCGGCAATCTGCGGGCCCAGCCCTCGCGCCTGGGCAAGATCACGACCTTCTTCCAGATGCTGACTGTCTTAAGCATTCTCCTTCGGTGGCCCTTCGCTCGAGCCGTGCTCTGGATTGCCATGGCGTTTACCATCCTCTCCGGAATCGGGTACCTGCGCCGTGGAAACCAACTCCTCAACCCCTGAGCCGATCCCGCCCTTGGTGGCGATCGTCGGCCGTCCCAACGTCGGGAAGTCCGCCCTCTTCAACCGGATGCTCGGCCGGCGCAAGGCGCTGGTCGATTCGACACCAGGCCTGACCCGCGACCGGCTGTACGGCGAGGTGCGCTGGCGCGGCTTTCCGTTCCGGATCGTGGACACCGGCGGCCTCCTTTTCTCAGGCAGGGATCAGATCCAGCGGGCGATCGCCTCGCAGGTGCAGCGGGCGATGGAGGAGGCTTGCCTGGCCCTGCTCGTCTGCGACGTTCGGGAGGGGCCGATGCCGCTGGATCGGCAGGCGGCGTCCTGGCTGCGGGGATGGGGTAAGCCGGTTCTGCTGGTGGCCAACAAGGTGGATGAGGCGAAGGACCGCCTGGGGGCGCATGAATTCTCCGCCCTCGGCCTGGGATCCCCCTGGGCCGTCTCCAGTCTGCACGGGGTCGGGGTGGGCGAGCTCCTGGACGCCGTCGTGGAGAAGCTGAGGGCGGCGCCCCCCCAAACGGCGCCTGGTGCCGGGCGGTGCCCGGTTCCGAAGTTACGCACCTCGAAGGTCATCCGGATGGCGGTGGTGGGCCGGCCCAATGTCGGGAAATCCTCGCTCATCAATCGGATCCTCAACGAGGAGCGGGTGCTGGTGGACGAGACGCCGGGCACCACGCGGGATCCCGTGGAGGTCCTCTTCTCGTATCGGGGAAACAGCTACTGCCTGGTGGATACCGCCGGGATCCGGGCGCGGGGCAAGCTGGCCACGCGGATGGAGGCGGTCGCCCGGCTGAAGTCGCTGGAGGCGATTCGCCGGTCGGACGCCTGTGTGGGGATTCTGGAGGCGCCGGTGGGGCTGGTGCGGGATGACCTGCGGCTGTTGGATGAGGTCCTCCGCGCCGGCCGGCCGCTCTGTCTGGTCCTGAACAAATGGGACCGGGTCCCGGCGGCGGCTCAGTCGCTGACCACTCAGGAGCTGGCCCGACAGATTGCGCGGCGCGCGCCGTTTCTCCGGATCGCGCCGGTGGTCTGCACCTCCGCCAAGACCGGCTACCATGTCCTGCAGGTGCTGGACAGGGTATCCCAGCTCTGGGCGAACGCGCAGCGCCGGCTGGATCCCGACCAGATGCGGCAGCTTGTGGGACAGCTGCGCCAGGATCCCCGTTCGCCGCCGGCCTTCCGGCGCGCGCCGTGGATGCGGCTGGCGCAGGTGGGTGTGGCTCCCCCGGTCTTTCAGCTCGCGGTGTCGAGCCCGGGCAGATTCCGGACCTCCGATCTTTCCTTTGTCGAGGCGGCCCTAAGGCGGGTGGGTGGATTCGAGGGGGTTCCGGTCCGGGTTCGTCTGGTTTCCAGGAGACGATGACACAACGGCCCGGCTCCGGTGCGCTGACCGACGGGAGGTGTGTGCCTCACGGCCTGGTGGCCGTGCCCAGCGGGCAGTCGCCTCGCCGTCGTTCTGAGGGTGAAACCACTGCTTGGTTTCCCCCTCAGGGCGGGGGGAAGCTGCGCGCTTCTGTCCACACGCCCATCTTGCAGAGGAAACGGTGATCCTGCTCGCATCGGTCTGTCTGGCGGTGCTTCTGGGTTCCATCCCGACCGGCTTGTGGATGGGACGCCTCAAGGGTGTCGACATCCGTCAGCGCGGCAGCGGCAACGTGGGAGCGACCAACGTCTACCGGGTGGTCGGCAAGCTGCCGGGTCTCCTGGTCCTTGCGGTGGATGTGGCCAAGGGCTGGTTCCCGGTGGCGGTCATCTCCCCAAAGGCGGTCGCGTGGGGCGCGGGGATTTCCCCGGAGGCGATGGACATCCTTCTGGCGATGGCAGCGGTGTTCGGCCACATCTGGAATCCCTGGCTTCAATTCAAGGGAGGCCGGGGTGTGGCGACCGGCCTCGGAGCCCTCTTGGGGCTGGACCCGCGCGTCGGCTGGGGTGCCGCCGGTGTCTGGACCGCCGCGGCGTGGTTCAGCCGCTACGTCTCCGTCTCCTCGATCGCCGCGGCATTCTCGGCGCCGTTCCTTATGGTGATCCTGGGCCTGCCCAACCTCTGGGTGGTCGGTACGGTCGCCGTGAGCCTGGCCATCATCGCGCGGCACCGGCCCAACATCCTCCGGCTGCTCCACGGGGAGGAGCCGCGGATCGGTTCCCTCCCTCCGGAGGGATCGGCAAAGTGAAGCGATTCGAGTACAGGGCCCGCGACGCCGACGGCCGGGTCATGACGGGGGAGGTGGTGGCGGCGGATTCGCAGGTTGCGGCTCAGCTCGTCCAGGATGCAGGGGCTTTTGTTGTGTCCATCTCGGAGGCAAAGCTGCGCAGGAGAGGATGGGGGTTCCTCGAGCCGGTCTCCATCCCGCTGGAGGAGCGGCTCTTCCTTCTCCAGTCCTGGAGCATGCTGCTCAAAAGCGGTTTCCCTATGCAGTCGGCCCTGCTCCAGCTCCAGAAATCGACCCATCTGCATTCCGTCGATCGGGTGCTCGGCCGCGTTCAGCGTTCGATCGACGAAGGGATGACCCTCTCGCAGGCGCTGGCGGCCAGCCGCCTCTTTCCCCCCTCCTGGATCGCCTCGCTCCGGGCGGCTGAGGACGCCGGGGATCTGGTGCCGACCATGCACAGCTTGCGGGAGCGGTCATTGGAGCTGCAGCGGCTGAAGACGGAGCTTCTCGGCTCGCTCTGGATGCCCGCGTTCATCCTGGGGCTTGCGCTCATCTGGCTCTGGCTGTTCCTCCGGCACATCGTTCCCACCCTGGACCTCTTCGCCGCGGCCAGCGGGATGCCGCATCCCTGGAGCAGCGCGCTTCTGGCTGCCTCCGACGTCGTTTTAAACGGGTTGCGGTGGGCTGCGCTCGGGCTGTTCCTTGCGCTCTGGCTTTACTGGAGGACTCGGCGGTCGGATCACGAGATCGGACTCCTCCAGGCGCACACGCCGATCGGGTTGCCCGTCCTGGGAACCCTGGCGGTTCGGCTGAACCTTGTGGCGATTGCGGCAGGCCTGAAGACCCAGATGGATGCGGGCATCTCCGTGGTGCAGGCGGTCGAGACCTTGAGCGAGGGGATCCCGCATCCGGGGATTCGCCGCGATCTCTTCGAGGTCTACCAGAAGCTCCGCGGCGGCTTTCCCTTTCCAGAGGCCATGAGCCACCTGCGGATCCTCCCGACGGCGGGCCTGAGTCTCATCGAGGCGGGAAACGTCAGCGGCAAGCTGACCGAATTCCTCGAGATCCTCATCCGGGATACCGAGCATGCCATTCGGGAGCAGGGGCGGCGGCTGGGAATCTTCCTCAAGAGCGCGGGCGTGCTGCTGGTGGGCCTGTTGGTGGGACTGCTGGTGTTGTCCTTCTGGATCCTGATCGCGTCCAACATGGATGTGCTCGTGAAGGGCATCAGCACATCCCGGTCGGACCTCATGGAGCGGGGAATGAAATCGCTGGAGGTGCCCTGATCCGATGCGCCGCGTGACCATCCTGGGGGACGGGGGCTGGGGGACCTGCCTGGCGATCCTTCTTGCGGGCCGCGGCCACCGTGTCGCCTTGTGGGGCGCCTTCCCGGCGTACATTGAGGAGCTGAGACGCCGGCGGGAGAACGTGAAGTTCCTTCCCGGCGTGCCGATCCCGGCTTCCGTGGAGCTCACCTCCGAAGAGGGGAAGGCGCTGGATGGGGCCGAGGCGGTGGTGGTCGCGGTCCCTTCCCAGTACCTGCGGCAGGTCCTCGCCCGCTTTCCCCGCGGTCCATGGGATCAGGCGCTGGTGGTGAGCGTTGTCAAAGGGATTGAGCCGGACACCCTTCTCAGGGTGTCCGAGGTGATCCGGAGCGCGCTGCCGGTCCGGCGCCTGGCGGTCCTCTCCGGTCCCTCCATCTCCTACGAGGTGGCGCGCGGAATGCCCACGACGGTGGTCGCCGCCTCGGAGGATTCAGCCCTCGCCCGCGAGGTTCAGGAGCTCTTCGGCACCGAGCGGTTCCGCGTTTACACCTCGACCGACGTGGTGGGGGTCGAGCTGGGCGGCAGCTTGAAGAACGTTGTCGCCATCGCCTGCGGGGTCGCCGACGGTCTGGGTTTCGGCACCAACACCAAAGCGGCCCTGGCCACCCGGGGCTTGGTGGAGATGGCCCGCCTGGGCTCTGCGATGGGGGCCGAGCCGAAGACCTTTTCCGGCCTGAGCGGGCTCGGCGACCTCATCACCACCTGCTTCTCCCCGCACAGCCGCAACCGCACCGTGGGGG
>CAYJQV010000080.1:0-5095 GCA_964372395.1 uncultured Planctomycetia bacterium
AGACACGAAACGACGCAAATTCCTCCACCCCAAAATCTCTTCAGGCGCATATGAATACGGGCCTATCGTCGATCGTCCTCCAGCGCCCCTCCGTGCACCAGGCCTGTTGTTTCCTGGGTTTCTTTTGCTTCTTGTTCTTGTCGGCCGGTGACTTGATGGCGAACTCCGCTTCGTAGCGGAGAACATCCTCGACATATTCTTTGGTCTCTCGCTCCTTGGCTGGAGTGGTTCCGGCCTCCGCAATGAAGTCTTGGACGTCACTCCACAGCCGGGGATTCTTCCCAGCCTGTTCGGCAAGACGCTGAGCGCCGGCGACACGGCCTTCGCCGGCATTGAAGGCGCCGATGAAAAACTTTTTGCGTTCCGAGAGATTCTTGACCGCAGTGGTGCGCCTCCCGCTCGGCAGATCGGTATTTTGACCGAACATCTTATAGAGGTCCTTCAGGTACCTTGCCGCTGCCGAAGAAGCGCGATCGATGTCGAAACGCTGATCATTTTCCTTTGAAACATTCAGGCCATACCGCTTGGCAGTAGGCGGCTCAAACTGAAAGTGGCCGGCCGGCTTCGATGACCCCCCGCGTTCCAAGCAGGGTGCCGAAGCTGCTCTCTCGGCCGTAGACGGCTTCGAGTGTATTCACCGTCAGGTTGTCGTCCGCGTCAAAATGCCGGGAGGCACTTTCGAGCGCCCTGCGCACGCGGGGAGTTTCCCGCTGAAGCCATGCATCTACGTTGGATTTCTGTTTCATCGGCACAATCCTCCCCTCCCAATCCTCGCGGAGAAATTATCGCACTGAATATCCTGTTTTCGAGGCCACTTGTTGCCGTGATACACTGTGGCCGGTTAGGTGGACAGCGGGATGGCTGGGATCTGGCAGGCAAGCTGGGCCGGTTCGCCGGAGAAGCACCAGTCCCGGAACTGCGCGAGAAAATCGGCTACGGGTCCCTCAGGCGCGGTTCCAAAATCGTCCCGTCGGCCCCGCTTTGCAATTCTGACTCAAGGCAAAAAGATCGGTTGCGATATTCTGTGACGGAAGTGGCAGCCCTCGTGGTATGATTTGCCTGTGATGAAGGGTTGGCGTGCTTGGATAGCGGTTGTGTCAAGTGTTTCCTTCCTGGTCGCCTTCTTTTATTGCCACTGGGAAACCCTGACGTCCGCTTCGGCACGCCACCTTGCCTGCTCCACGACAACGTCAACCCCTCGTGGCAAAGAGGAGCTACCGGACCAAAACGCCCGCACATCACCCAAGTGCAGCATAGCGCTTAAGAGCATTCTCGCCTCAGAGCCGTACCGGTGCGAACCTTCGAAGGCCCCGGTGGTCGGCCTTCTTGTCCTCGAAAGGTCCGAACCCAACAACTTCATCGGGGCGCCGAGCTTTCTCAATGGCTTGAGTCCTCCTTTCCGAAACGTTATCCCTCGCGCCTGCTTTTACCGCACGACCTTCGCCAGCCACGCTCCTCCGGTTCGTCCTGTCTGACGCGACGCCTTAATGGCGTCATTCTGTTTAAACATATCTCATCACCTTCACGAAACCTCAGCGCTTTATTGCGCTGAAGGACTGTTCGGACGGGAAAAAATGCAACAGATTATCCGGATAACTTTAATAGGGGTCGTTTTAACAGGTGTGGCGGGCTGCGCAACCTATCCATCCCAAGGTGGATTTGCTGACGTGCAGAAGCTCGTGGGGCAACGCACGAATTCACGCGTGTACTGGAACCAGGGAAGGCCGGAGGACCTGGCGGTGGCACAGGCCGTTCAGGCAATGCTGGAGAAGGAGCTCACCGCGGAGGATGCGGTGCAGATCGCCCTGCTGAACAACAGCGGCCTCCAGGCGACGTTCGAGGAGCTGGGGATCGCCCAGGCCGATTTGGTGCAGGCCGGCCTGCTCCGTAATCCCGTCTTTGCGGGTCACGTGCGCTTTCCGGACAAGTCGGGAGAGTCCACCAACACGGAGTTTTCCGTGTCGCAGGACTTCCTGGACCTGCTGCTCCGTCCGCTTCGCAAGAAGCTGGCCGTTGCGCAGTTCGAGCAGGCGACGCTTCGGGTGAGCGACGCCGTGGTGAATCTCACCGCCGACGTGCGGTCCGCCTACTACACCCTCCAGGCCGCAAGCCACACCCAGGCGATGCTGGAGACGGTTGTGCAGGCCGCCCACGTCGCCGCGGAGTTGGCCGAGCGCCAGCACGCTGCCGGGAACATCAACGATCTGGAGCTGGCCAACGAACAGGCGGCCTTCCAGCAGGCGAAGCTGGATCTGACGCGCGCTGAAGCCCAAGTGCTGGCGGCCCGGGAGCGCCTAAACCGCCTCATGGGCCTTGGGGCCGGCCCGACTTGGAGGATCTCGCAACAATTGCCGCAACTGCCTGGGCCAGAGCCTTCCGCCAAGGAGTTGGAAGCTGTTGCTCTGGCCCAGCGCCTGGATCTGGCCGCCGCGCGAAAGGAGATCCAGGTGCGCGAGCAAGCCCTGGCGCTGGCTCGACGCGGGGTCATCCCGCAGGTGAATGCGGGTCTGGACACCGAGCGGGATCCGGATGGCACGCGGGTGACAGGGCCATCTTTCGAGATGGAGCTCCCAGTCTTTGACCGGCGTCAGGCGGCCGTCGCCCGCGCCCAGGCGCAGCTTCGGCAAAGCCAGCGGCAACTGGCCACCCTGGAAACCCAGATTCGCTCCGAGGTCCGGTCGGCGCGGGATCGACTCCTGATTGCCCGCCAGCTGATTGAGCGGTATCGCGACCTCGCGATCCCCCTTCGGGAGCGGATCGTCGCCGAGTCCCAGAAGCACTACAACTTCATGCTGATCGGGGTATTCCAGGTGCTCCAGGCCAAGCGGGAGGAGGTCAATGCCTACCGGGAATACATTGAGGCTTTTGGGGATTACTGGGACGCCCGGGCCGAGCTGGAGCGGGCGGTCGGAGGAAGATTGGACAGAGGAGGTGAGTCGCAATGAGCAAGCATTCTGTTCTGCCACTGGGCATCCTCGTTCTGATACTGGCAGCTGTATTGCCCCGCTATGGCCGTGGTGCATTCCGCCCCCTTGCAGGGGGCCAGGCCAGCGCCGAAGAACTGCCCTATACGCCGGTGGTGACCCCGAACGGGAGCACGCTTCCCTGGAAGATGGTGGATGGGGTCAAGGAGTTTCATCTGATTGCAGAAGAGATCGAGTGGGAGATGGCCCCCGGGATGGTCGTTAAAGCTTGGGGCTACAATGGCCACACCCCAGGGCCCACCCTTGAAGCGGTGGAAGGCGACCGGGTGCGCATCCTGGTGACGAACAAGCTGCCTGAGCCGACCGCCGTCCATTGGCACGGGCTGCTGCTGCCCAGCGGGATGGATGGTGTCCAGGGCCTGACCCAGCGGCCGATCCCGCCTGGCGACACGTTTGCCTACGAATTCACCCTCGAGCAGCACGGCACTCAGATGTACCACTCCCATGGGGATGAGATGACCCAGATTGGACTGGGGGCTATGGGGTTCTTCATCATACACCCGAAAAAGCGTGAGCCCAGGATCGACCGGGATTACGCCATTTTCTTAAATGAGTGGTTCGTGCAGCCGGGCAGCGCCCGGCCCGATCCCAACGTCATGACCGACTTCAACATCTTCACCTTCAACAGCCGCGCCTTTCCGGGAACGGCGCCGCTGGTAGCCAGGCCCGGAGAGCGAGTCCGTGTTCGACTGGGCCATGTCGGACAGGATTTCCACGCGATCCATATGCACGGCCATACGTTCAATATTGTCGCGACCGACGGCGGCGATATTCCTGAAACAGCCCAGTGGCCCGAGACCACGGTAGGAATTGGCCCGGGGCAAACTCGCGATTACGAGTTCATTGCGATTCCCGGCGACTGGGCTTTGCATTGTCATCTGCGCCACCATCCGATGAACGCCATGGGGCATGATGTCCCGCTGGTCATCGGCGTCAGCCAGGCGGGGGTGGAGGAGAAGGTCCGCGAGCTTCTGCCCGGCTACATGGCAATGGGGGAGAAGGGGATGCATGAGCACACTGAGCATGTCAAACACATGGAGGGCCCCGCCAACACCCTGCCCATGATGGCGGGGGAAGGCCCCTTCGGCCCCATCGGGATGGGCGGGATGTTCACGGTCCTGAAAGTCCATCCGGATGCCCCGCTTTTTGCAACCGCGGAGGAGTATGCTAAACAGGTCAAGCTTCCTGGTGATCTGGGCTGGTACGACAATCCTCCGGGCACCGTCGCTGAATCCATCAACAGGAAGGCAGCGTCTACGGGTGCCGTCACTTACACCTGCCCGATGCACCCGGAGATCCGCCAGCCACAGCCTGGCTCATGTCCCACGTGCGGGATGACGTTAAAGCCCGACGCCGAAACCCCCAAGGGCGGAGGGCACCATCACTGATCCGGTGACGCGGGGGACACGATGCTGGGCCCTGGCTCTGATCTTGGCCGGAGTGGTCGGATGCGTACCGAGGGTGGCATTGCCGAAAGACGCTCCCGACTCTCCTGTCGCGGCCGTTTCCGCTGCGGGCGCTCAGTCACAGGAAGCGTTGGGCAGGTACAGCGAGCTTCTGACCGATCCCAACCCGGGCATCCGGATTGCCGCCGCCCATGTACTGTTACAGCATGGCGACCCGGAAGGCAAACCGATCCTCTTGGGGGCGCTGCGCTCTCCGGAGGTGCACCACCGGATCGATGCAGCACTGGCTCTGAAAGGACTCGGCGATCCCCAAATCGTCATTGAGCTGCGGCGCGCTGCCGAAGTGGAGCGCCATCCCTTGGCGCGGATCATTTTGAAGGAAGTGCTCAAGGAGATCTCCCGGTGATCACCAAGATCGGCATCGTGGCCGGAGAGGTCTGATGGAGAATTTTCACCCGTTGACGGTCCATTTCCCGATCGCTTTGCTTCTTGCGGCGCTGCTCGTTGAGACGCTGGCGCTGATCCTGAAGAAATCCGCCTGGCACCGGGTCTCCCTCTGGAACCTCGCCTTGGGAACGCTGGGGGCGGCGGTGGCTGTTCTGACCGGCCGGCAGGCGGCCGCCACGGCCAAGCACTCCTTCGAGATCCATCAGATCATGAGCCTGCATGAACGGCTGGGATACGTGGTGTTAGCCCTGGCGGTTG
>CAYJQV010000081.1:0-4763 GCA_964372395.1 uncultured Planctomycetia bacterium
ATCTTACGATCAACACATCGCCGGCGGAGACCGGCTCCACGATCCCGGTGTCGGTTCGGACCAGCAAGGCCCCGTTTGAATCCACATCCATCGCCTGCCCGTCCACGGTCCGGTTCTGAAGCGCCACCCTGATCCGGCGGCCGAGAAACTCGGCGAAACCCCGCCAGGCCTCCAGGATCGGTGCAATCCCTTGCGTCAGCAAGGTGTCGTAAGCGCGGTCCAGCTCCAGGAGGAGCGCGCGCGCCAGCCCCAGCCGGTTGACCCGGCTGCCTGTCTGATGCTCCAGGGAGCTGGCGTAGGCGGGCAGGTGAGCAAAGGCGTGGACATTGAGCCCGATCCCGACGGTCACAAAGTGGATCCGGTTGAGCTCCGCGTGGAGCTCCGTGAGGATCCCCCCGACCTTCCTGCCGCCCAGGAGGATGTCATTCGGCCACTTGATCTGCGGGTGGCTCGCCGCTGAGGACTGGATCGCCCGGGCGGTCGCCACCGCCGCCATGAGCGTCACGTGCGCCACGGAAGAAAGGGGCAGCGGCGGGCGGAGGATCACCGAAAGATAGATCCCATTTCCTTTGGGGGAAAGCCAGCGCCGCCCGAGGCGGCCGCGGCCCTGGGCCTGCGCCTCCGCAACAACCACGGTGCCCTCCGGCTCCCCTGCCGAGGCGAGCCGATGCGCCACGTCCATGGTGGATCCGGTGCTCTCATAGGCGACCACGCGGCGCGCGATCCTCCGGGTGCGCAGGTTCCAGGTCAGCTCCTGCGGGATCATCCGGTCCGGGATTGAAAGCAGCTGATAGCCGGCGTGGGGCTGGGCCAGAATCCGATACCCCTGTTCCCGGAGCTTTTGGACTTCCTTCCAGATGGCCGTGCGCGTGACCCCCGCCAGGCGGCTCAGCTCCTCCCCTGACACGAAGGAGCCGCGCCTGGCCCTTAACGTATCGAGAACCTCTTCTTCCATCGACGCCCCTGGTGTTTCTTCCTCTCCGGCCCCGGCTCGACGCCGGCCAGGCCGGAGACCCCCTTGGACCGCAGCTCCGAGATCTGGTCACGCAGGACCGCAGCCCTCTCGAAGTGCAGGTTCCGCGCGGCCAGCTCCATCTCCTCCTCCAGCTCGGCCACCACCTGCTCCAGATCAAAGCGGTCAGCGTCAAAGCCGGCCGCCTCCCGAACCACCTCCTGCGCCTCCTCCTTCGCCGCCTCCTCGATGCCGGCGCGGATCGCCTTCTCAACGGAGCGCGGGGTGATCTGGTGCTCCCTATTATACGCGATCTGAATCTTGCGCCGGCGCTCCGTCTCGGTGATCGCCTGCCGCATGGAATCGGTGATCTGGTCGGCGTAGAGGAGGACCCGGCCGCTCAGATGCCGGGCGGCCCGGCCGGTCACCTGGATGAGGGTGGTGGCCGAGCGCAGGAAGCCCTCCTTGTCCGCATCCAGCACGCAGACGAGGGAGACCTCGGGCAGGTCCAGCCCCTCCCGCAGGAGGTTGATCCCGACGACGCAGTCGAACGTCCCCAGCCGCAGGTTCCTCAGGATCTCGACCCGCTCGAAGGCGTCCAGATCGGAGTGGATGTAGGTGACCCGCAGGCCCGCTTCCTTCAGGTACGCCGCCAGGTCCTCCGCCATCCGCTTGGTCAGCGTGGTGACCAGCGTCCTCTCTCCGACTTGCGCGCGCCGCCGGACCTCGGCCAGCAGGTCATCCGCCTGGCCCCCAATGGGCCGGACCTCGATCTCCGGATCCAGCAGGCCGGTGGGGCGGATCACCTGCTGCACCACCTGCCCTTTGGTGAGCTGGAGTTCGTAGGGGCCGGGGGTCGCCGAGACGAGCAGCGTCTGTTGAATGAGCTGCTCGAACTCCCCGAATCGAAGGGGCCGGTTGTCCAGGCAGGAGGGCAGCCGGAAGCCGAAATCCACCAGCACCTGCTTCCGGGCCCGGTCCCCCTCGTACATCCCCCGCACCTGCGGGATCGTCGCATGGGACTCGTCGATGATGGTGAGGAACGGGCCCGGAAAGTAATCGAGCAGGCACCAGGGCCGGGAGCCGGGCGCCCGGCCGGAGAGGGCCCTCGAATAATTCTCGACCCCGTGGCAGTATCCCACCTCCCGCAGCATCTCCATGTCGTAGCGGGTGCGGGACTCCAGCCGCTGCGCCTCGAGGAGCTTCCCCTGCGCCTTGAGCTCGCGCAGCCGCTCCTCCAGCTCCTGCCCGATGGAGGCCAGCGCCCCCTCGATCCGGTCCTCGCCGGTGATGAAATGCTTGGCGGGGTAGAGAGCGAAGCGGTCCATCCGCTGCAGCGGCTCGCCCGTCACCGGGTTGACCACCGAGATCCGCTCGATGCGATCCCCGAAGAGCTCCAGCCGGATCGCCGTCTCCTCATAAGCCGGAAAGATCTCCACCGTGTCACCCCGCACCCTGAACCGGCCGCGGGCGAAGTCCACGTCGTTGCGCTCGTAGAGGAGCCCCACCAGCCGGCGGAGAAGATCCCGGCGCGGAACCTCCTGCCCCACCTCCAGGAAGAGCAGCAGGGCGCGGTACTCCTCCGGGTCGCCGAGGTTGTAGATGCACGAGACGGAGGAGACGATGATCACGTCCTGGCGGGACTGGAGGGAGGTGGTCGCCGCCAGCCGGAGCCGATCGAGGCGGTCGTTGATCGAGGAATCCTTCTCGATGTAGGTGTCGGTCTGCGGGATGTAGGCTTCCGGCTGGTAGTAGTCGTAGTAGCTGACGAAGTACTCCACCGCGTTCTCCGGAAAGAAGCTCTTGAGCTCCGCGTAGAGCTGCGCGGCCAGCGTCTTGTTGTGACTCAGGAGGAGGGTCGGCCGCTGGATCTGGGCGATCAGGTGGCTCATGACGAATGTCTTTCCGGTGCCCGTCGCCCCGAGCAGCGTCTGGAATCGCTCGCCCCGCTTGACCCCGTCCACCAGCGCCCGGATCGCCTCGGGCTGGTCTCCCTTGGGGGTCATGTCACTGACCAGCCGGAAGCCGGCCTTTCCCTCTGTCATGGAGACGAGTGGAGCAGCTCCTTCAGCGTGGAGCGCACGGACTGGGCCTCCTTGAGATTCCGGGTCATCTGCTGGATGTCCCGCGTGGCCGCGGCCAGCAGGCGATCGAAGTCGCCGATCCTCAGGCCCGAGGAGTGGAAGAGCCAGATGCTCGCTGCGATCGGAACGCACGCCGCCAGGCAGGCGAACGTCATCCGGATCCTGCCGGAGATCCCTAAGGCAGCGATGAAGCTTAAGGATCCCAGGACGAGAAGGGCGACACAGATGAGATAGACGACCAGCTGCGTCATTCGATCACCTCCAGGGAGATGTCCAGCGCCGGGGCGGAATGGGTGAGGGCCCCGACCGAGATCCGGTCGACCCCGCACTCCGCCACCGCGCGCACCGTTTCCAGCGTGATCCCTCCCGAAACCTCCAGCAGCACCCGGATGCCCCGCTTGGATTTCGCCAGGGCGTTGCGAAGCCGGACCGCCTCCTGGATCTCCGTCAACCTCATGTTGTCCAGCAGAATCACATCGGCCCGAGCGGATAGGCCCTGTCGAAACTCCTGGAGGTTCGTCACCTCCACCTCCACGATCGCACCCTTCTGGCTGGAGGCGCGGGCCCTTCGGACCGCTTCCTCGATCGTCGAGGGGACCGGGTGCCCACGCCCCACCAGGCGCAGGTGATTCTCCTTGATCAGGATCTGGGAAGCGAGGGAGATGCGATGGTTGACGCCTCCTCCCGTCGAGACCGCGTACCTCTCCAGCAGCCGGAGGTTCGGGAAGGTCTTGCGGGTATCGAAGATCTTCGCGACGGTTCCCCGAACCTTCTCCACGAAGGCCCGGGTGAGGGTGGCGATCCCGGAGAGGTGGCAGAGGAGGTTGAGGGCCACCCGTTCGCCGGCCAGGATCCCCCGCGCCGGGCCCTCCAGATAGGCCAGCACCTTGTTCGGGTAAAGCCGCTGGCCGTCGCGCGCGGCGGGCCGGAATCGGATGCCTGCGTTCGCCGCACCGAAGGCCCACTCCGCCACTTCCAAACCGGCCAAGATACCCTCCTGCCGCAGGACCAGCTCCGCCTCCCCGCTCTCGGTGCGGCCGATGAGCGCCGCGGAGGTGAGATCCCGGGACCCCACATCTTCCTTCAGGGCCGCCGTGATGAGCGGCAGCACCTGTTCCCTCTCCAGCTTCACCCCATCACCTCTCTGGGCGGTGATCCCCAGGTCCGAGCCACCCCCGCTTCGGGGAGGGCCCCGCCCGCGCACCGCCCGCGATCCCCTTCCCATCCCCCAACCTCCGGCCGAGGAACGGGGGCGGCCCGGCCCGGGGGATGGGGGGCGGCGGCACAGGCCTCTCGCAGGCCGAGCGGCCACGGTGTCCCGAGCGACGCGAGGGACGAGCGAGGCCGGGAGAGAGGCCGGCCGCCACGGCGGGGCGGCCGAGCCGTCCTGGGCAGCCGCCCCCCTCCCCAGGACCGGCCTGTCCGCCAATCCCCGCGCCCGCGGGTGGCCGGGAACAGAGGCCTGCGCCAGGATCCCGCGCGGGTGGGCTCATGCCAGCTGCCGGAGGCTCTCCTTCCAGCGCGCGAGCTGCCGCTCCAGCTCCTGCAGCGATCCTTCCTCCTCGGCCAGCACCTCCGCTGGCGCCTTCGCCCGGAAGGAGGCGTCCCTCAGCCGGTTCCGCTTCACCTCGCCCCGGCTCTCCAATCCCCGGATCTCCTTTTCGATCCGCGCGCGCTCCCCTGCAAGATCCACCAGGCCCGCCAGCGGGATCGCGAGATCCCACTCC
>CAYJQV010000082.1:0-4646 GCA_964372395.1 uncultured Planctomycetia bacterium
AGCCGTTCACATCCAGCCTCGTCCCGGCAGCGGGGTTTGCCGTCCCGATGCCGACCCTGTCGGTGCCGGTGCTCAGTCGGACCACCGTGCCGTCGTCTGTCCAGCCGCCTCCGCCCCCGACCAAGTCGGTGTAAGCCCCGCCGTTTTGTGAGACTCGGAAGGTATTGGTCGTGGAATCAAAATAGATCCGCCCCTGACCGGCTGGGCTGACCGCCTGGGCAGCGATTCCCCGGGAGGAGAGCGCCCCGTTGAGGTCCAGCGCCGTAGCGGGGTTTTGGGTTCCGATCCCGACTCTGCCGTTGGCTCCAATGAACACCCGCTCGCTGGCCGCCTCGTAGGTCGCGGGATCGTCGTCCGATCGGATGTACAGGCCTGGAGGCACGAGCGGGTTGACCTGCGTGTTCCGGAAATAGATCACCCCGGCGCCGTTCACGTCCTCCAAGGTCAGGGCACCCCGGAGGTCCAACCGGGTCCGGGGGTTCTGCGTCCCGATCCCGACCCGGATGTCAGAGCCGGCCCCTGTTCCCGGCACGAAGATGGCGGAGCTGACCGCCCCGTTCACTCCCACGACGTGCAGGGGGCCGGCGGGGACTGGGTTGCCGACCGGCAATCCGATCCCCAGCGCATCGAAGACGAGCACCTCCCCGTCGCCAGGAGTCACGTTGCGGTAGGCATCCCCCACCGTGAAGCTCCCCGTATGCAGATCGCCGGTGTTGGCCTGGGTGGGGTAGTAGGTGACCAGCTCAACCGTTTCTGCCGAAGCGGCTTCCGCGCAGAGGAACAACCCGACAGCAGCCACCCACGCCACGGGCGCTCGATTCTTCCATGGAAGGGCTTGGCTCTTTGTCATGGGACACCTCCTGGTTATTTCGTTGATTATAGCGCAAGAGGTCGTGCGCGTCCTCTTCCCCTTGATTTTCGGGAGGGGCTGCTCTATCATGGCCTCGTGCTTGAATCGGTGACGGGACAAGTGGCTTCCCTTCAGCAAACCCTCTCCAACCTGCGGAGGTATCTTTGACCTGGACTCCGCGGAAGGCCGGATAAAGACCCTCGAAGCGGACCTGGCTGCACCCGGCTTCTGGGGCGATTCCTCCAAGGCCAACGCCAGCGTCCAGGAGCTGAAGCGCCTGAAATCCGTCCTGGAGCCCTGGCGAGCGGCCTGGGACGAGCTTCAAACCCTGCAAGAACTCTCTGCCCTTCTGGATCCCCGGGACGCATCTGCCTTGAAGGACCTTGAGCGGTCCCTCTCCGCGCTCGCCGGGCAGGTGGCGGCGCTGGAGCGGCGGACCCTCTTCCGGGGCGAAAGCGACGCGAACAACGCGATCCTCTCCATTGCCGCCGGGGCCGGCGGGACCGAGTCGTGCGACTGGGTCTCGATGCTCTTCCGGATGTACGGCCGATGGGCGGAGACCAAGGGCTTCAAGCGGCAGGTGCTGGATTACCTGGCGGGCGAGGAGGCCGGGGTGAAGTCGGTCACGATGGAGATCCAGGGGGAGTTTGCGTTCGGCCTGCTGCAGGGGGAGGCGGGGGTGCACCGGCTGGTGCGGATCTCGCCGTTCGATTCCAACAAGAGGCGCCATACCTCCTTCGCCGCGGTGGACGTGATCCCGGAGGTCCCCGACGACATCCAGGTGGAGATCCAGGAGAAGGATCTGCGGGTGGACGTGTACCGGGCCGGCGGGCCGGGCGGGCAGGGGGTCAACACCACCGACTCCGCGGTTCGGATCACCCACCTGCCCACCGGCCTCGTCGTGCAGTGCCAGAACGAGCGGTCCCAGCACAAGAACAAGGCCTTTGCGATGAAGGTGCTGCGCGCGCGCCTCTACGAGCTGGAGCGCCGGCGGCGGGAGGAAGCTGCGGCAAGGCAGTACGCCCAGAAGCAGAAGATCGAGTGGGGCTCGCAGATCCGGTCCTACGTGCTGCAGCCGTACCAGATGGTGAAGGATCACCGGACCGACGCCCAGACCGGCAAGACGCAGGGGGTGCTCGACGGGGAGGAGCTGGATCTGTTTTTAGACGCCTACTTGAGATGGAAAGCCCAGAAAAGATAGTCGCCTTCGCCGGTCCGTGGACGTGGGCAGGTTCACAGGACGGCTCGGCCGCCCCACCGTGGCGGCCGGCCTCTCTCTCGGCCTCGCTCTCGCCGGGCGGGAAGGTCGCGGGCGAACCCTGGCCGCTCGGCCTGCGAGAGGCCTGTTCACCCGCCCCCGCCCCCGGCCGGCAAAGGCACACGCCGTGCCGGGCCGATCCGGTGGCCGGGCGTTTCCCCCGCGAGGGGGAGGCTGGCCGGGCACTTCGTGAGGCCGAGCGGGCATGGTCTGCCGTTCTGGAGGCTTCCTCCTTTCAGGGCAGGAGCGAGGCCGAACGGGAGGGAGCGATCCTCGCTGGGGATCGCGAGCGATGCCCGGCTAGACTTCCCGGAAGCGGGGGCTGGCACGGCCGGTGGTGAGCCTATGCTGACCTGGATTCTGAATAAGGTCATCGGGTCCCACAACGAGCGGGTGCTCAAGCGCCTGATGCCGGCGGTCCAGCGGATCAACGCCCTGGAGCCGCCTTTGCAGGGCCTGAGCGATGCGGAGCTCAAGGCCAAGGGCGGCGAGATCCGGGCGCGCCTGTTCCGGCGGATCGAGGAGCTCGGCGGGGGTCTCACCCGCGAAGGGATGCTTCCTCCCGCTGGCGGGGGTCAGACCCCAGAGGGTCTGACCCCGGAGGGTCTGACCCCGGATTTGGATGAGGACGCCCTCAAGGCCGAACGGAAGCGCCGGCTCAAAGTCGAGGAGCGGGCGATGGGGGAGCTGCTGCCGGAGGCGTTCGCGCTGGTCCGGGAGGCGGCCCGCCGAACGGTCTCCATGCGGCACTTCGATGTCCAGCTCCTTGGGGGGATGGTCCTCCACCAGGGCAAGATCGCGGAGATGGCGACCGGAGAGGGGAAGACGCTGGTGGCCACACTGGCGGTGACCTTGAACGCCCTGCTTGGCCGGGGTGTCCATTTGGTGACGGTGAACGATTACCTCGCCCGGCGCGATCGGAACTGGATGGGGCCGATCTACGAGGCGCTGGGGCTGTCGGTCGGGGTGATCCAGCATGACATGGGGGCGGCCGACCGGCGGGCGGCGTACGCCTGCGACGTCACCTACGGGACCAACAACGAGTTCGGCTTCGATTACCTGCGGGACAACATGGCGATCTCGCAGGAGGAGTGCGTCCAGCGGCGCCTCTCCTATGCCATCGTGGACGAGGTGGACTCGATCCTCATCGACGAGGCCCGCACGCCCCTCATCATCTCCGGGCCTGCGGAGGAGTCGACCGACCTGTACCACCGCATCGACCGGATCGTTCCGCAGCTGGCGAAGGGCGAGGATTACACGGTGGATGAGAAGGCCCACTCGGCGATCCTGAGTGAGCAGGGGATCAAGAAGGCGGAGGGACTCCTGGGGGTGGAGAACCTGTACGAGGACACCAACGTCGCCCTGGTCCACCACATCAACCAGGCGCTCAGGGCCCACACGCTGTACCACCGGGACGTGGAGTACATGGTCAAGGACGGCCAGGTGGTGATTGTGGATGAGTTCACCGGCCGGCTCATGCCGGGCCGGCGCTGGTCCGACGGGCTCCACCAGGCGATCGAGGCGAAGGAAGGGTTGAAGATCGAGCGGGAGAACCAGACGCTGGCCACGATCACCTTCCAGAACTACTTCCGGATGTTCGACAAGCTGGCCGGCATGACGGGAACCGCCTCGACCGAGGCGGCGGAGTTTCACGAGATCTACCGGCTGGATGTGATGACCATCCCCACGAACCGGCCGCTGATCCGGACCAACTACGCCGATGTGGTCTTCAAGACGGAGCGGGAGAAGTTCGCGGCGGTGGTGGAGGAGATCTCGGAGCTCCACGCCAAGGGGCGGCCGGTGCTCGTGGGCACGGTCTCCATCGAGAAGTCGGAGCGTCTGAGCGAGCTCCTGAAGCGCCGGCAGATCCCGCACCACGTGCTGAACGCCCGGTACCACGAGCTGGAGGCGCAGATCGTGGCGCAGGCCGGCCGATGGGAGGCGGTCACCATCGCCACCAACATGGCGGGGCGGGGGACCGACATCCTGCTGGGGGGCAACGCCGAGTTCCTGGCGGCCGCCGAGATCCAGCGGCTGCAGAAGGAGCGGGCGGAGGGGGAGGAGCCGCCGGCGGAGCTCACCCGGGAGATCCGGCGCAGGATCCGGGACAAGGTGGAGGAGGAGCATGAGCGGGTGGTCGCCGCGGAGGGGCTGCACGTGCTCGGCACGGAGCGGCACGAGTCCCGGCGGATCGACAACCAGCTTCGCGGCCGCTCCGGCCGCCAGGGGGATCCGGGCTCGAGCCGGTTTTACCTCTCGCTGGAGGATGAGCTCATCCGGCTCTTCGGGGAGAACCGCCTGCTCGAGTGGACCAAGGCGGCGCTGCCGGAGGGGGAGGCGATCGAGCACCCTTGGCTGACCAAGGCGATCGAGACGGCGCAGAAGCGGGTGGAGCTGCACAACTTCGACATCCGCAAGCGCCTGCTGGAATACGACAACGTCATGAACCGCCAGCGGGAGGTGATCTACAAGGAGCGCCGGCAGGTCCTGGAGGGGAGGGACCTCAAGTCAAAGATCCTCGAGATGATCGAGGAGGCC
>CAYJQV010000083.1:0-4467 GCA_964372395.1 uncultured Planctomycetia bacterium
CCCCATCCCCCGTGCCGGCCCGCCCCCGTTCCTCGGCCGGAGGTTGGGGGATGGGAAGGGGATCGCGAGCGGTGCGGGGGCGGGGCCCTCCCTGACGCGGGGATGGCCCGGACTCGGGGATCGGCGGACAGGGGGGTGGTGGGGTGATCGTGGTCATCCTGGCGGCCGGCTACGGCACGCGGATGCACCCGCTGACGCAGGATACCCCCAAGGCCCTCCTGCGGATCGGGGAGAGGACGATCCTCGGGATCCTGCTGGACAAGATCTCCGCAAGCGGGGCGGATGTGCGCCAGATCGTGGTGGTCTCCAATCACCTCTTTGCGGACGCATTCCGGAGGTGGTTCGCCGACTCGAGCGGCGCCTCCGGCTCGGCCCCATCGGCCCCCGCCTGGGTGGTCCTGGACGACGGCTCCACCTCTGAGGAGGACCGGCTGGGTTCGGTGGGGGACCTGGCCTTTGCGATCCGGACGCTGCGCCCCCGGGAGGAGCTGCTGGTGTTGGGAAGCGACAACCTGTTCGAGGATTCCCTGGGAGGGTTCCTGCGGTTCGCCCGCGAGCGGAACGCCCCGACCCTGGGGGCGGCAGAGCTGCCGGACCGTGCCCAGGCCCGCCTGTACGGGGTCCTCTCGGTGGAGGAGCGCCAGCGGATCGTCCGGTTCGCCGAGAAGCCGAAGGAGCCGGAATCGTCCCTCGTGTCGACCGCGGTCTACTTTTTTCCTCCGGGGGCGCCGGACTTGGTGCTAGAATACGTTTCCTCTGTGAAGGCCGCCGACACCCTCGGATCCTTCATCGCGTGGTTGATTGCCCGCGTCCCGGTCTATGCCTACCGGTTCCGCGGGGCATGGCTGGACATAGGCGACGTGGCCTCGTATCAGAAGGCACAGGAGAGCTTTCAATGACCAGTGCGCGGCATCGCTTCCTCTTCACCTCGGAGTCCGTGACCGAAGGGCATCCGGACAAGCTGGCGGATCAGATCTCGGACGCGATCCTGGACGCCATCTATGAGAAGGACCCTCAGGGCCGCGTGGCCTGCGAGACCCTGGTGACCACGGGGCTGGCCTTCGTGGCGGGCGAGATCACCACCAGCTGCTACGTCGAGGTACCCAAGGTGGTACGCGGGGTGATCCACGACGCGGGCTACAACGAGCTGGAATCCGGTTTCAACTACAAGACCTGCGGGGTGGTGACCGCCATCCAGGAGCAGTCGCCGGACATCGCCATGGGGGTGGACGCGGGCGGCGCGGGCGACCAGGGGATGATGTTCGGCTACGCCACGAGCGAGACCCCGGAGGGGATGCCGCTGCCGATTCTCCTGGCGCATCAGCTCGTGCGGCGGCTGGCGGAGGTCCGGAAGAACCGGACCCTCCCGTACCTGCGTCCTGACGGAAAGTCGCAGGTGACGGTGGAGTACGTCGGCGGCAAGCCGGCGCGGGTCGCCAGCGTCGTGGTGGCTGCCCACCACAGCAGCCGGGTCTCCACGCCGAAGCTCCGGCGCGACATCCGGGAGGCGGTCGTCGACCCCATCATCCCGAAGGAGTTCCAGAGCCCGCAGACGAAGTATCTCATCAACGCCACGGGGCGGTTTGAGGTCGGCGGCCCGATGGCGGACACCGGCGTGACGGGCCGGAAGATCATCGTGGACACCTACGGCGGTTTCGGCCGGCATGGAGGCGGGGCGTTCAGCGGCAAGGATCCCACCAAGGTGGACCGCTCCGCCAGCTACATGGCCCGGTACATCGCCAAGACGATCGTGGCGGCGAAGCTGGCCGACCGCTGCGAGCTTCAGCTGGCGTACTGCATCGGGGTGCGGGAGCCGGTCTCCATCATGGTGAACACCTTCGGGACCGCCAGGGTCTCCGAGGAGTCGCTGGAGGGGGCGATTCCCCGCGTGTTCGATCTGACGCCGGTCGGCATCATCCGGGACCTTAAATTGCGCCGCCCCATCTACCGCAAGACCGCCGCCTACGGGCATTTCGGCCGGAATGAGGGGGGCTTCACCTGGGAGGAGCTGGACAAGGTGGATGCCCTCAAGAGGGCATTGGCCCATCCCGGCGGGAAGCGGTCCCGGCGCGGTGCCAAGCGCAAATCCCACTCCGGCACGCTGCACCTCATGCCGGACCGGGACGGCCTCCTCAAGGATCTGCCGACCCTGCGCCCTTCCGGCGAGACGAACTAGCGCACGAGTGCCTTCCGACATCTCCGACCGCTCCCTGGCCAAGGCCGGCCAGGCCCGGATCGACTGGGCGGGCCGCTTCATGCCGGTCCTGGCGCAGATCCGCGGGCGTTTCCTGAAGGAGCGGCCGCTGCGCGGCCTGCGGATGAGCTGCTGCCTGCACGTCACAACCGAGACCGCGCAGCTCGCCGAGGCCCTGCGGGCGGGCGGGGGCGAGGTTTCCATCTGCGCCTCCAATCCCCTCTCCACGCAGGACGATGTCGCAGCCGCCCTCGCCGCCCGCGGCTTCCGCGTCTACGCCCGGCGCGGAGAGGACCGCAAGACCTACTACCGGCACATCCTGGCATGCCTCGACTCCCGGCCGCATCTCACCATGGACGACGGGGCGGATCTGGTCTCCACCATCCACCAGCGCTACCGGCACCTGGCCCCCAAGATGGTCGGCTCCACCGAGGAGACCACGACGGGGGTGATCCGCTTGAAGGCCCTGGCGGAGCAGGGGAAGCTGCTCTTTCCGGTGGTGGCGGTGAACGATTCCCAGACCAAGTTCATGTTTGACAACCGGTACGGCACCGGCCAGTCCACGCTGGACGGGATCCTCCGGGCGACCAATATGCTGATCGCCGGCTCCGTGGTGGTCGTCTGCGGCTACGGCTGGTGTGGGCGGGGGGTGGCGATGCGGGCGCGCGGCCTCGGGGCGCACGTGATCGTCTCGGAGGTGAGTCCCGTCCGGGCGCTGGAGGCGGTGATGGACGGCTACGAGGTGATGCCGCTTTCCCGGGCGGCGGTGAAGGGGGATCTCTTCATCACCGTGACCGGCGACATCCGGGTGATCAGCCGGGCGATCTTCGAGCGGATGAAGGACGGTGCGATCGTCGCCAACAGCGGGCACTTCAACGTCGAGATTGACCTGGCCGCCCTCAAGCGGATCAGCCGGCGCGTGCGCGAGATCAAGCCGCAGGTGGAGGAGTACGAGCTGAAGGCCGGCCGGCGGATCCTGGTCTTAAGCCAGGGCCGCCTGGTGAACCTCTCCTGCGCCGAGGGGCACCCGGCGCAGGTCATGGACATGAGCTTTGCCAACCAGGCCCTCTCGGCCGAGTGGCTGGTCAGGCACCGCGGCAAGCTCGATCGGAAAGTTTACCGGCTGCCGGAGGAGATCGACCGGCGCATCGCCGCCCTCAAGCTCAAGAGCCGCGGGGTCGCCCTCGACCGTCTCACCCAGGAACAGAGGACTTACCTCTCCAGCTGGGAAGCCGGCACGTAAGCGGGCTGTCGGCTCACGCCACCCGGCGCGCCCTGACGTAGCTGCCTCTGAGCACGCTGATGACAGCGCTGCTGGAGGCTCGCCGGGCCCACTGGAGGACAATGTTCCCTGGGATCACAGGACTGGCCGTATCGTTCAGGCCCGCCACCTCCAGGAGGCCCGCAGGATCCACGGTCCCCGCAGGCAGGCCGATCCCCAGCGCATCGAAGAGGAGCGCCTCCCCGTCGCCAGGAGTCACGTTGCGGTAGCCATCTCCCACGGTGAGACTGCGGACGTGGAGATCCCCGGTGTTGGCCGCGGTCGGATAGTAGGTCACCAGCTCAATCGTCTCGGCGCGAGCAAAGGGGGCGTTCGCCCCGAGAAACAGCGTTCCAGCCAGGACTCCCGCGGCGGACCGCTTACTTCCCATCGGCCAATCTCCTCTCCAGCTTTTCAATCCGCTCCCGGTCTGATTCCGCTTGCTTCCGAAGCGCCTCGTTCTGGGCTTTGAGCTCCTTCACCGCCTCCACCAACACGCCGATCATTCCCGCGGAAGCGACCGATTTAATCCCTTCCGAGTTCGTGCTGACCAGGTTGGGGAACGCCTTCTCCGCTTCCTGCGCCAGCAATCCCATGTGCAGCTGGACGCCGTCGGGATCATCCTTCCAGCGGAACTGCACCCCGCGGAGCAGATCCATTTTCTCCAATGCTCCTCGGATCGGAGTGATCTGTGTCTTCAGGCGAGCGTCCGAGAGAGTGTACGGGTCAGCGATGATCGTCCTCCCGGACGCCCGCTCCATGAAGATGTGAGTCTTCCCCGGCAGCGCTCCCCCGATCGGGATAGCGTCTCCCGCCCGGCCGATGGCAAAATCCCCGTCCGCGGTACCCACCACGAATCCCCACGTCCTTCCGCTGGCGGGTGAGGAGGGGTTCCTGATGTGCAGGTGATTACCCTCGAAGGCAACCCCGCCCCGCACATGCAGCGGTTTCTGAGGAGCCGTCGTCCTGATCCCCACGTTTCCGGCGGCATTGATGTGCATCCGGTTCGCCC
>CAYJQV010000084.1:0-4220 GCA_964372395.1 uncultured Planctomycetia bacterium
CTAAAGAAACCGCTTCTCTCCGGCGGCTCCTCGCCCTGGGGCGGATCCCCATCGCCATCCTCGGCGTGGCCGCTTTCTTCACCTTCTACAACCGCTTCATCCTTAACTCCAATCTGGAGAATCTCAAGAACTCGCTCAGCGCCCTGGAACAGGCCTCCGGAATCGGAAACGCGGAGGCCGCTCTGGTCCTCCTGGACCAGACGCTGGTCACGGAGATGGCGCGGGAAGAGATGGATCTGACCCGGCTGGCCTCCCTGCAGTACGCCCAGGAAGCCCTCGGTTCGGACCGCCTCGATCGGCCCGTGGATGACGTTCAGGCGATCAGCGGCAAGGTGGTTGAGCAAGAAGCACAGGCCCGCCCAGACTTTTTGAGTACGCTCGACACGGTGGTGACCGGAACACAGGGGGCGCTGCGCGGGGTGGCACTCCTGCCGCGCAGGATCGCCTCAGGGAAACTTTCGACGGAGATTGATTCAACCCGCCTTCAACAGGCGATCGCCTCGGAGCGCCAGGGGCGGATCGCGGAAGCGATTCCTCTCTACGAGGACTTGCTTCGCAGCTACCCGCGTTATGCGGACCGCGCGGCCCTTCGCCTTCGCCTGGGCAATCTCTATCAGCGCACTCAGTCCTTCGATCAAGCACGGGCGCAGTTCCGCAAGGTCCTCCAAGAGTCACTGCGTCCCCACGAGCTCCACGCTGCCCGCGCCATGCTGGAACGCCTGGGCCAAGTCCCGCGTCTGCAGCGCCAGGCCCAAGCCGTCGAGAAAAAGCTTGTCCCCTTGGGGGCAGGTCCTGATCGACAGAAGCTGGCCTTCGAGCTGGGTCACCTGCGGCTCCGGCTTTACAACATGGAGAAAGCCGCCGAGGCCTTCGACCTGGCAGCCGCCTCGGATCCGGACGGGGAGCTGTTCTACCCCGCCCTCCTCAAGCAGGGATGGGCCCTGCAGTCGGCCGGGAGATTCGATGAGGCGACACCGGTCCTGGAGCGCGTCATCCGCCCCGATCCCAGGAGCTCATGGGCGGCGGCGGCTTACCTCCAGCTAGCCCATGGGCATAAGGCGCGCGGCCAATACGAAGCGGCCCTGAAAGTCTATGAGGAGCTCGGCCGCAAGAACTCAGAGGCTAAATCCCTCCTTGCCTTCGCCCTCACCGGAGCCGGCAGCACCGCCGCCTACGACCTCCAAGATCCGGAGAAGGCTCGGGGGTACTTCGCCCGGCTGGCATCGGAATTTCCCGCCAGCGCCCTAAGCACCATCGAGCAGGACCTGTCCCGAATCCAGACGCAGAAGGCGGCCCTGGCGGTTCGATCAGCCGCCCCATTCGGCATTGGCTCTCCCCTTTTCGGCTGGATCCAGAACACACTCCCTGTTTTCGTGCAAACCTTCTCGGATCGCCTGGCCAAATACATGGATTCCGTTGAGGAGACGGCCTTCACCCGAAAATACACGGAGGCGGAATTCCGAAACATTGTATTGAGGCGAGTTCAGGAGCGCTTTCCCGATCAAATCCGGGCTGTCCAGGTCCGGATCCGACCCGACGGCTACAGCGGTTCCTGCTCCATCCACCTGGGACCGCTCTCCTTTTCGGTGGAGGGACGGGTGGGTGTCCGGCTCTCCGGACAGCGTCCCCATGTGGTGATCCATGAACTCCGGGTCTGGAAGATCCCCGTTATTGAGCCCATCCGAAAGCATCTGGAGAATCAAGTGAACCAGGCCATTGACAAGCTTCGCCTCCCGATCCGGGTGACGGAATATCAGTTCGGAGAGGGCTATTGCCTGATCCGCGTGGAGCGGGTAGAGTGAGATGGCTATGGAGACAGGGGGGGAAACGTTTGTTCGATGTGGCGCTGGCGTGCTTCGGTCTGCTGGTCTTCAGCTTGCCGGTGGCATGGATCGCCTGGCGGATTCGGCGAGAAGCGGGATCCCCCGTCCTCTTTGGACAGGACCGGATCGGAAGGGACGGCAAGATTTTCCGCATCTGGAAGTTCCGGACGATGGCATCGGATGGAGAGATTACCTCTCTTGGGAAGGGCTTGCGCGCCACCGCCATGGACGAACTCCCTCAGCTGATCCACATCTTGAAGGGAGAGATGAGTTTCGTCGGGCCGCGGCCGCTCATCCCCGCCGATCTGGAGGAGCTGAACCGGTCTCCTCAAGGCAGACTCCGGCTTGCGATCCGGCCGGGACTCACGGGGCTGGCCCAGGTTTCAACCTCCAAGGTCCCCTCCCTCCCGGACCGGCTCCGCTGGGATCTCGAATACGTCGAACGCTGCTCTCCCTGGTTGGATGCCTGGGTGCTGGCCCAGTCCCTTTGGTTCACCCTCAGAGGGCAGTGGGAGAAGCCATCGGCATGATTCCCCTGGCTGAGCAGGGCCTGTGAAACCGCTCCCGCTCCCTGAGCTTCAGGAATGGACGCTGGCGGATTACATCCGCGTCCTGCGCTTGCACCGCCGGCTGATCCTCATCAGCACCGGCGCACTCTGCCTGCTGACCGCCATCCGGATGGCCCAGACACCCAACGTGTACAGCTCAACCGCCCGCATCCTCATCGAGTTCGTCGCCCCGCAGGTGGTCCAGTTCCGGGAAGTGACTCCCTACACCGCCGGCGCTTGGCAGCAGGGATTTCTCCAGACGGAGTATCGGATCATCACCAGCCCCAAGGTCATGGAACGGGTCGTGGAAGAGCTGAATCTTGCCGGCTTCCCTCCTTTCTCCAGGGTGGAAGACCCCGCCGCTCTTCTCGCCGGCATGGTCAAGGTGGAGCTTGTCCGCGGAACCAAGCTGGTGGACATCAGCGTCGAGAACACCAAGGCGGATCTGGCTGCCCGGATCGCCAACGCAGTCGCTGAGACCTACATCCAGCTCAATCTTGAACGCCGGCAGCAGGCCACCATCGGTGGTGCGGAGTGGCTGAAGGCCGAAGTCGCCAAGGCCGAGCAGAATCTCAGGAACGCTCAACTGGCACTCCAGCAATTCAAGGAGAGGCATCGAGACCTTCCGGTGGGGAAGGAGGCGCAGGGCACCGTCCTCCAAAGTCTGGCTCAGCTCAACAGCGCCGTCACCCAGGCCAAGGAGCAGCGCATCGAGGCCGAGACGAAGTATCGCGCCAAGCATCCGGCTCTGCTGGAGCTGCAGGCCAAGGAGCGCGAACTGACGCAGGCCCTTTCGGAACAGGAGCAGATCGTCCTGGAGATGAACCGTCTCTCCATCGAGTACAACAACCTCCAACGGGAGGCAGACACCGGGGAATCGCTTTACAACGCCCTCTTGACCCGCCTCAAGGAGCTCTCGGTCCAGGAGGGGCTGGAGACCAACAACGTCCAAATGATTTATCCTGCGAAGAGCCCGACCCGGCCGGTCAGGCCCAGGCGGACGCGGGCGGTCGCTGTCAGCACGTTATTTGGTCTGCTTCTCGGCTACGGCCTGGCCCTCCTGCGCGAGGTGTTTTCCAAGACCATCCACAGCCGCCAGGAATTCGAGCGGGTCCTTGAAATCCCCTTCCTCGGCCATGTCCCAATGATCGAGCTCCCCAAACGGCACCGGGGCGGGGAAAGCCTGCTCCTCCTGACACAGCCCCAATCGAACACTGCGGAAGCCCTTCGGGCCATCCGGACCACCCTGGAGTTCATGCTTCCAGTCGGGCAGAACCATACCCTCATCGTGACCAGCTCCGTACCGGGGGAGGGAAAATCCTTCATGAGCCTCAACCTGGCCATCGTCCTTCAGGAGCTTGACCGAAAGGTCGTGCTGGTCGATGCCGATATGCGACGGCCATCCATTCACCGACTGCTGAACCTCCCACTCGAGCCGGGCCTGAGCGCCTTTCTCCAAGGGCAAGCAAGCGTGGAGGAGCTCATCCAGGTGACCGATTCACCCCTCTCCCTGTCCGTTGTTCCCGCGGGTGTGAGTCCTCCTCAGCCTCCCGATCTCTTGGCCAATCCCAAGATGCATGAATTGTTGGACTACCTCAAAGGAGAGTTCGCGTATGTCCTGATCGACACCCCTCCGGTGTTGGCGGTCGCAGACACCTCCATCCTGGCCAGACTTGCTTCTGGGGTACTCTATATCGTCTGGAGTGGTCGCACCCACCGGGATGCTGCCTTGGCAGGAAGGGCTCGGCTCCTTGACGTGGGGGCGCCTATTTTGGGCGGGATTCTCAATGGGGGCCGGCCCGAGATGGAACGGGGCTACGGCTATTACTACTATTACTACCAGAAGAAA
>CAYJQV010000085.1:0-4211 GCA_964372395.1 uncultured Planctomycetia bacterium
ACTGGTTCGAGTCCAGTACCGCCCACCACCTGGGGGACGAGAACCCAGGGAGGCGTGGAGGGGGTCGCCCTCCACCCGCGGGACGAGACAGGAAATGGCCACAACATCGGTCGCCGATCAGCTGAAGACTCTGGTGGAGCTGCAGAAGCTCGACGCGGAGATCCATCGCCTGCGGCGGGAGCTCAACTCCAAGCCGGCCGAAGCGGCCCGCCTGAAGGAGGCGCATGAGCGGGCCGTCCAGGGTCTCCAGGCCGCGGAGGCGCGCCACAAATCTCTCGAGGTGAAGCGCAACCAGATGGAGACCGACCTGGGCCAGAAGGAGGAGCAGATCAAGAAGCTCCAGGTCCAGCTCTTCCAGCTCAAGACCAACAAGGAGTACGCCGCCATGCAGAGGGAGATCGAGGGGTTCAAGGCGGACAAGTCGGTGCTGGAGGAGGAGGTCCTGAAGCTCATGGAGGAGGCGGATCGGGCCAAGGGCCAGGTGGCCGCGGACCGGCAGGTCGTGAAGACGCAGGAGGAGGCGCTCGCCGCACAGCTGCAGCGGATCGAAGAGGAGAGCCAAAAGATCCGGGCATCCGTTGAGGAGCTTCGAGCGGCCCGGTCGGCGCTCACCCCGAAGGTGGAGCCGGTCGTCCTGGCCCAGTACGAGCGGATCCTGGAGCGGAAGGATGGGCTCGCCCTCGTCCCCGTCCGCGGCTACGCCTGCGGCGGCTGCAACATGGTGCTTCCTCCGCAGGTCATCAACGAGATCCAGATGGGCACACGGCTGGTCCTCTGCGAGTCCTGCGCGCGGATTCTCACCGTTGAACCGGCCGAATCGTCCGCGTAAGCCCGCCTCCGGCGGCGGCTCCTTAGCGCTCAGGATCCAGATCGACGGCGCGGCCCGCGGGAATCCGGGCCCGGCTGGGGTCGGGGTGGTCCTGGCCGATGCGCATGGCCGGCGCCGGGGGGAGCTCTCCGTCGCCCTGGGCGAGGCCACGAACAACGTTGCCGAGTCGGTGGCTCTCATCATCGCGCTCCAGGAGGCCCTGCGGCGGGGCTGCCGCGAGGTTCAGGTGGAGACGGACAGCGAGCTCCTCTCCCGGCAGGTGAGCGGCAGCTACCGTGTCCGGGACCGCGATCTTCAGGTTCTCCACGCCGTGATCCGGCATCTCATCGGCGGCTTTGAGCGCTTTGAGATCCGCCACATCCCGCGGTCGCAGAACCGGCCTGCGGACCGGCTGGCCAACCGGGCGGTCACGGAATGGCTGCGGCGGAATGTCCCGTCGGGACCGCGAAGGAAGAAGGCCCCGCCTGCCGAGGCAGCCCAACCGACGCTCTTTTAGGTATAATAACCAATGGAGAGGAGACCGAATGGTCGCCCTGCCGATCGTTTTGGCGGGGAGGAAAGTCCGGACTCCATCGGGCAGCGGAGTGGGTAACACCCACCCCCCGCAAGGGGAGGATCAGAGCCACAGAGACGAGCAATCCGCACAGGGTGCGGAGGACGTGAAACGCGGCAATCTCTCCGCGGAGCAAGACCAAATAGACCCTGTTGGGGGGGGTCAGACCTTCCCGCGAGCGGCCCACTCGCACCGGCCGGACAGGCCGGGACAGGGTGGGTAGGTTGCTTGAGGCCCGGCCGCAAGGCCGGGTCCCAGAGGAATGACCATGAGAACAGAATCCGGCTTACGAGTCTCCTCTCCGATACTAGCTGCGGAGCCCTGTTCGTCATATAATGGCGCGGACGCTTAAGCCGACGAGGCGAAGGAGGGACATCTCTTGAAGACAACGGTGCGGGCGATTGCACTCGGGCTTGTCGTGGGGCTGGCTTCGGGCTGCGGGGCGACGCTGAAGTCCTATGTCAAGCCGGAGGCCCCTTGGGGTTCCCTGAAGCGTTTCGCGGTGGTTCCCTTCAACCTCCCATCGGAGAATCCGGTTGAGCGGCAGCTGGTCACGCAGATCTTCTCCGAGGAGCTGCGCCGATCCGGATTTTCGGAGCTCACCGAGGTACCACTCGAGAGCCCGGTGGGGACGAGCATCGTGGACCTCAAGGCCATCGGAAAGAAATACGGTGTGGATGGCGTCTTCTCCGGCTCGGTGGATGACAGCAAGGGGACGGTGGTTCATGTCCGCCTGCAGGATGTGGCCACCGAGGAGCTCGTCTGGTCGGCAAGCTACACCTTTGGCCCATGGCTGGACTATGTTGTCCCGCGCTCTTCCCAGCAGAAATTCCGGCGGGTGCTCTCCAAACTTCTGAGGGAGTTGGAGATGGCTCGTGCCCCCGCCTGAGGCTCCCAGGCCAAGCGCCAGCGCTTCCTGATCCCGGCCCGCTTCCTTAGACCCCATCCGTAGTCTCTCTACCCCCGCTTTTTCCCCTACATCTTGTGAGCTTTAAATTTTCGCCCCTTTTCCCCTTGACAACCGTGGAGGTGGAATGTATCCTTGGGGTCTGTGTGGAGGAAAGTGGAAGAAAGTAGAGGACCTTGTTGTGGGTGCCGTCGGGTTTGCCTTTATCGGGGAGCCCCCTTCGGGGGAGAGGCAAGGAAGCGCGAAGCGGGATGACCGCCTCGCCAATTGGCGCACCCACAACCTTTTGGGTGGGGAGGGGCAGTTGATCGGAAACGTGAGACTGCCCCTCTCGCTTTCGGGCTGATGCGCGGTGTTCTACGGCGAGTACGACCATACGATCGATCGCAAGGGACGGCTTATCATCCCCTCCCGGCTCCGGGAGGTGATGAAGGAGCATTACACCGAGCGGTTCGTGGTGACGCGGGGACTCGACCGATGCCTTTTTGTTTTCCCGGAGGACGAGTGGCGCACGCAGGAGAGCCGCTTTCGCGGGTTGTCCTTCACCAAGTCCGAGGCGCGCCGATTCAACCGGATCTTCTTCTCGGGAGCATGCGAGCTGTCCTGCGACCGGCAGGGGAGGGTGCTGATCCCGCCGTACCTGAAGGAGTACGCGGGGATCAAGCGGGATGTGGTCCTGGTAGGGGTTTCGAACCGGCTGGAGGTCTGGGACAAGGAGGAGTGGAGGAAGTTCTATGAACAGAATAAAGAGAGTTATGAGCAGATCGCGGAAAAACTACTCCCCGACTGAGATCGATATCCCGATGGTTCGATGGCAGCTGGCGTCCAACTTGCAGGATCGCCTGGGGGTCATTTACGGTCGGGCCAATCCCCGGTACATCCTTCGGCTCGTCCAGCAAGCGCGCAACTACCAGGAGCTCATCCGCCGCTACTCCAACGACAGCATGCTTTGACGACCGTCCACCATCCGGTCCTCGTCCGGGAGGTTCTGGAGGGGCTGGGTCTGAAGGTCGGAGCCGTCGTTTTGGATGCGACGGTTGGCTTGGGTGGGCATGCGGAGGCGATCCTGGAGGGGATCGGCCGGTCGGGCAGGCTGGTGGCCATGGACCGGGACCAGCGGGCGCTGGAAATCGCCCAGGATCGGTTGAGGCGGTTTGCGGGGCAGGTGACCTGGATTCACGGCAGCTTCGGGGAGCTGGAGGAGCGGCTTCAGCAGGGGGGGGGCGGGCTTCTCGATGGCGCACTTCTTGATCTCGGAGTTTCTTCGCTCCAGTTGGAGGATCCTCAGCGCGGTTTCTCCTTTTCCCGCGAGGGGCCGCTGGATATGCGGATGGATGAGGAGGAGCCCGTGAAGGCGGCCGAGATCGTCAACCGGGCTTCCATACACGAGCTGGAGAAACTCCTGCGGGATTTCGGCGAGGAGCGCTGGGCCGGCCGGATCGCCCGGGCGGTCGTGCGGGCGAGGCCGCTGTCCACCACGGCCCAGCTGGCCGAGGTGGTCCGCCGGGCGGTGCCCGCGGGGGCCCGTCACGGGCGGATTCATCCGGCGACGCGCACCTTCCAGGCGATCCGCATCGCCGTCAATCGGGAGCTGGAGATCCTGCCCGGGGCGATCATGCAGGCGGTGAATCGGCTCAGGCCGGGCGGCCGGATCGCCGTGCTCGCGTACCACTCTCTCGAGGATGGGATCGTCAAGCGGACCTTCCGGGATCAGGCGCGGTCCGGCCGGCTTGCGGTTCAGACCCGCAAGCCGATCCGGCCTTCCGCTGAGGAAGTGGCTCGCAACCCGCGTTCCCGGTCGGCCCGCCTTCGTGTCGCGGAGCGCCAGCCGGAGCGATGAAGGCGAAGTTGCAACCGGAACCGTTCCGATTCCCAGCCTTCAGGGGTGCGCGAGGGGGCTGGGCTGCCTTCGGCAGCCCAGG
>CAYJQV010000086.1:0-4112 GCA_964372395.1 uncultured Planctomycetia bacterium
TGCTTCTGATCAGCGGCTATTTCGGCAACCCGGCGTCAACCTTCGGGCACGCGCTGCTGAAGCTCAATACGGACTCGGAGGATGACCGCCAAGGCCTGTTCGATCTGACGCTGAACTACGGCGCCCTGGTTCCGGAAAATGAAAACGTCTTGCGCTACATCGCCCGAGGGCTCTTCGGCGGCTATAAAGCGGGCTTCTCCGACCGGTATTTCTACACCCAGGATCTCGTCTATTCGCGGACGGAGTTCCGCGACATCTGGGATTACCGGCTCAATCTGACCGCCGAGCAGCGCATCCTGTTGATCCTGCACATCTGGGAGATTGTCGGAAAGAAATTCGATTACTTCTTCCTGGAGAAGAACTGCGCCTTTCGCCTCGCAGAGCTGGTGGATCTGGTTCTTGAAGAGGACCTGCTGCGGAATTCTCATCCCTGGTATATCCCGGAGGAGATGTTCCACAGCTTGAAAGGCATCGATCAAGCAAGGCGTCAACGGGGCGGGCCCCGGCTGATCGAGTCCGTGCGCTATATTCCTTCGAGCCAGCGGAAGCTGTACCACCAGCTGCAATTGTTATCGCCGCAAGAGCGCGAAGCGTTGAACGCCATTGTACAAACCGGGGCCGATACGCTCCCTGCTCATTTGGAAAAGCTAACGCCGGATCAACGGATTTCGGTTTTAGACGGCCTGCTTGCCTACCAACAATATCGCCTCATTGCTGAGAGGAATGACCCGAAGCGCGCCGACCAAGAAATGAAGGACCGGATTTTGCGGGCCCGCTTGAAGATGCCCCCTCGACCGGTGGATGAGCCTGAAATCCCGGAGCTGCGCTCGCCCGCAGACGGTTCCAGACCGATGGAGTTGGGCGTCGGCGTTGCCCGTCAATTCAACGACGACTTTTTTCTTCGGCTGCATGGGTCGCCATTCAAAAAAGAGACGGTTGGGAAAAACAGTCTGGAAGGGGATGAGCTTGTCGTGCTCGATCTTTCCGTCGGCTTCTCTGCCGAAGACGATAAGATTTTCTTCGATGAACTGGATCTGATTCGCGTTCTGAATTTAAGCACCCTGCCGGTTCAAGTGGTGGATGAAGGGCGCTGGTCCTGGGCATTGCGCCTTGGCGTGGATCGCGTGGAGGTCGATGAAAGGAACGGGTACGATGGGGTTGCGAGCTTTGGCGCCGGGCGCGCGCGGAAATGGAACGAGACGATCACAAGCTATGGGCTGGTGGAGGCGGCAGCGCATACGCTGGATCCTTACGTCCGGCTGCGTCCTTATCTTGGCCTGAAATTCGATTTAGGGAAAACACAGGCCTGGGGTTATTTCGGCGCAGAAACCGTAAATTACCGCGCCGGGCTGAGGGGCGTTTGGGGAGGAAAACTGCAGTATCAGTGGAATGAGCGCTATTCGCTTCGCGCTGAATTCTCCAGCGAAAATGCGACCCGCGTTTCCGTCGGAATAAACCGGTATTTTTAGGGCCCGTTTCAGAACCAGTTCCCGGCGCGAGAGGATCGAGGGGCGCCGTCAGGCCAAGGCGGGGCGACGAAGGCGCATCCCGATGCAATCGGCACCGGGTTCCAAGGGAACACCAGGCTCAAAGCCACTCAAACCTGGCATTCCTGGAGTGGTGGCCTTCGACTCCATCAATCCTGCCACCGGTCAAAGGCCCGGGACCTGCTCCGTTTTTTGTTGACGGATTTGCGTTTTCAGCATAATATTTACACATGAGATACGGAGCGATCCGCCCGAGGCTCATCCTGCCTCTGGCGGGTCTGGCGGGGATTGCCCTCCTGGTTGGCGTCGTTCTGGCGGCCCGGGCGCTCACCCACAAAGAAGAGCTGCCGCCCACCGGATCGGAGCTGGCCCCTGCCCCCGCACCTGCCCGCACCCCTCTACCCCAGCCCGCGATCACCCCCCGGGAGCATCTCTCGGTCAAGGATCTGGAGGAGGCAATGGAGGAGCGGGAAGAGGCGGAGGACATCCTCCAGTTCCTGCGTTCCCGGCTGGATACCTACGCTCAGGGGAAACAGGTTCCCCTGCCGGCACTGCCCCCTCTGCCCGCGGCCGCGCCCCACGGCGGTTACCTTTCCGGCCCGCTCTCCTCCGCCGCGCCGGCCGCGCTCCGCGAGCCGACCATCCGCGAGGTCCAGCTCGCCGCCATCCGCTACGCCGAGGTGATGCCGGAGAAGATCAGCCGGTGGCGCTGGCTGGCCCAGCTCAGGAACCTCATCCCCCGGTTCACGGTTGGCCTCGACCAGGACCGCGACACCACCATCGCCTCCTCCACCTCGGCCGGGAAGACCACCTTCGCCGTGGGGCCGGAGGATGAGTCGGTCAGCCTCGACTTCGGCTTCACCTGGGACCTGGCCAACCTCGTCTGGGATTCTGCGCAGACCTCCATTGACGTTCGATCCCGCCTCATGGTGCAGCTCAGGCGGGAGGTCCTGCAGGAGGTCACCCGCCTCTACTTCGAGCGCCAGCGCCTCCTGGCCGAGTTCGAGGCCAACCCCACCGATGATCCCCTGCTCCAGCGCGAGCGCGCGCTCCGCCTGGAGGAGCTCACCGCCCAGCTCGACGCCCTCACCGGCGGCCTCTACTCCGCCCCACCCGCCCCTGAATAAGCCGGTACAGGCGGCATCGACTGACACGGGGCCATCATCGGACGGGGATCGGGATCCCGCAAGCTCAGGGATTCGCGGGACTTCATCCTGCAGGCGCTCAAGGCCCTTTGCTGCTTTGAAGACGCGGACAGAGAATCCGCCGCAGTGACCATGAAGCCCCTGTCCTGGAACAGGGTGGCGGCATTCTTCATGGCACAGACCCGGCACCTTTCCAGATGCTATCTGGCTTGACCTGCCTTCGCATCCCCCACTAACGACCTCTTGTATTTTCCTGCGCCATTGAGTAAATTTGTGATTGTTACACCCCTCCGCCGGCTTCATTCATAAGAAGGCAAAAGAGAACGCAAAAACTATGGACCTCTCCCCGAGCCCGATAGTGTTCTGGAAACAGCCACACGCCATTACCACCCCGCTCGCCACGCTCCTGGCACTGAGCCGGCAGCCATGATGACGCTCTTCCATTGGCACCTCCTCGGCGTTGCGTTGACCTCCGCGACAACGCTGGGGTTTGGACTATTTGTCCTTTCGAGGAATCCGAAGCAGGCCCTCCATCGCTCCATGGCCGTTTATTGCTTCAGCCTGGCCTGGTGGAGCGGCTGGGAATGCGCGGCGCTTCTGATGCCTACTCGGGAGCTTGCATTCCTGCTGCTCCGCATTGAATACATCGGGGTGGTCTTCATCTCCACCCTGTTCTGCACCACGGTTTCCTACTTGGTGAAGCTCCCCTCCCAGCGCCGAAAACGGCTTCTTCTGCCCCTCTACGCAGGCAGCCTCATCTTTTTGCTCCCAGCCACCTTCTTTCCAAACCAGAAATTCCTCTGGATGAGCCCGGGACCTGTCTCGTACCTGCCTGTCTGGGGATCGGCGGGGTCCTATTACTGGCTCTTCCCGGCGTTCTTCATCGCAACGGGCCTAATAGGGCACTTTGTCGCTCTCTCTGGCTGGTACCGTTCCACGGGAGAGGAGCGGACACGGCTCTTTCTGTTCTCGGCAGGCACGTTCATCGCCTACTTCTGCGGCTGTCCGGAGTTTGCGCTCAAATATGGCGTTCGGCTCGGCTGGCTGAATCCCTTTGGGCTTTACATCTTCCCGATCTACATTGGGCTCCTCACCTATGCCGTTGTCCGCCACCGCTTCCTGGATATTCAGATCGTCATTCGCCGGAGTCTGGTTTACTCTCTCCTCATTTCCCTGCTGACAATCGGCTACTTCGCCATCATCTTGCTCATCGAATCCCTCTTCCGAGATCGCCTGGGCTACCGCTCGCCGGTATTTTCCGTCCTAGCCTTCGCAATCATGGCCATGGTCCTCCAGCCGCTCAAGATCTACGTCCAGCGCCTCGTGGATTGGCTGATCTTCCACGCCCCCCAGGAGGAAATCGCCAGGCGCATGGAGCGGTTGGAGGAAGAGGCGAAACAGACGGAGAGACTCCGCTCAGTGGCCACCCTGGCCGCCGGCATGGCCCACGAGATCAAGAACCCGCTCACCGCCCTGCAGA
>CAYJQV010000087.1:0-3973 GCA_964372395.1 uncultured Planctomycetia bacterium
ATAGGGTCAGACCCTATGGGGTCTGACCCCGCCAGGGTTTTCCCTTCCGGAACTTGATTGCGCGTGAGATCTCCCGTTCCACTTCCCGCTTCTTGATCGTCTCCCGCTTGTCAAAGGCCTGCTTGCCCTGCGCCAGGGCGATCTCCACCTTGACCAGCGAGTCCTTCCAGTACAGCCGGGTGGCCACCAGGGTGAATCCCTTCCGGGCCACCTTCCCTTCCAGCCGGCCGATCTCCGCGCGGTGCATCAGCAGCCGCCGGACCCTTTTCGGCTCCGGGGCCGACGGCCCGGCCTGCGCGTACGGAGCGACGTCCAGGCCGTACAGCCAAAGCTGGCCTTTCTCAAGCCGCGCAAAAGCGTCCCTCAGGTTTGCGCGGCCCGCCCGCAGGGATTTCACCTCCGCTCCTTGAAGCTCAATCCCTGCCTCGTACTTCTCCAGCAGGTGGTAATCCCTTCCGGCGGAAGGGTTTTTGATGCCTGAGGACGCGCTCACCTATAAACCATACCACAGGACGGCTCGACGGACAAGTGGCCCCAAAAGATGGCTGCGGCCCAAAAGATGCTATCATAGGGGGGCTCGATGAGATTCCGCAGGAAGCTGACCGTTCAGCTCATCCTTCTGCTGTCGGGGGCGATCCTCCTGACCGCCGCCCTTCTCTGCCGGGCGGCCCTGCGTGAGAACCAGCAGGGGATCCGGCACATGGTGGCCGGCATCGCTGCCACGGCGGCCCTTTCGCTGGACGGCGACCTCCATCAGACGATTCCGCCCGATCCCTCCGCCACGCGCCTGCCGGCGTACCGGCAGATGCGCAGGCAGCTCCGCCGGATCCTGGCGGCCAATCCCGGCGTTCAGTACGTATGGACCATGGTGAAGGCCGAAGAGCCCGGCCACACCCGGTTCATCCTCGACGTGGGTGGGGGCAAGCCCAGCGCCCCGGGGACATTGTACGATGCCTGGAAGATCCCTGATCTCCTCCGTGGATTCGAGATGGCGGGCGTGGATCGGACCTTTGTCCGGGATCCGTGGGGGGTCTCCGTCTCGGGATACGCGCCGATCCGGAACCGATCCGGCCAGGTGGTGGCGCTCCTCGGCGTTGACATCTACAACCAGCAGCTCTATCTCCTCCAGCACCGGCTGCAGATCTTCCTTGGGATCAGCCTCATCGCGGGGATCCTCCTCTCGATGATCGCAGGGGCGCTTCTTGCGGGCAGGGTCGCCCGGCCTCTGAGCCAGTTCATCCACGGCATGAAGCAGGTGGAGGGCGGGGATCTCAGCCATGAGATCTCGCTCCAGACAGGCGACGAATTCGAGCATGCCGCGGCTGCCTTCAACCTGATGACGCGGGGCCTCCGCGAGGCCAAAGAGGAGCTGCGGGAGTCGTTCCTCCGCGCCATCCGGTCCCTCGTCATGGCCCTCGAAGCCAAGGACGCCTACACCCGAGGGCACTCCACCTCGGTGACCCAATACGCCGCCGACATCGCGCGCGTCCTCTGCAAGTCGTCCGGCGAGATTGAAATCCTGGAGCGGCTGGCGGTTCTGCACGACATCGGAAAGATCGGGGTGCATGATGCGATGCTGGGAAAGGCGGGGCCCTTGACCGCGGAGGAGTGGAACGCGATGCGGCAGCATCCCGTCATCGGCGAGAAGATCATGGCTCCCCTGGGGCTGTCCGCCGACGAGCTGGCGGTGGTCCTCAGCCACCACGAGCGGGAGGATGGGACCGGTTATCCGTACGGGCTCACCCGCGCCCGGATCCCGGAGCTCGTGGCCATTGTCTCGGTCGCGGACGCCTACGATGCCATGACCAGCCATCGCCCCTACCGGAAGGCGATGAAGCCCGCTGAAGCGCTCGCGGAGCTGCGCCGGGCATCGGGGACCCAGTTCCGGCCGGAGGTGGTGGAAGCCCTCTCGGTCGCGCTGCGGAAGAAAGGAATCCTCCTGGGGTCAGACCCCGCGGGGTCTGACCCCAAGGGTTGACCCCAAGGGTGCGCTCACCAGCGGACGCGCACGCCCGCCTCCGCCGCATTTTCCTCCAGATCTCTGCGCAAACGGGCGAAGGCTTCACCTTGGCCCCTCAGGAAGGAGCGGGTGAAGAGCAGCTCCACGCCCAGGGGTTGCCCCCGCCGGGCCAGCAGCCGGCTGCTGATTGTGCCCCGGGACCCCAGCTCGAAGCTCGCCCCGAAGCCGATCCCACGGACGGCGCCGTCCCCGTAGGGGACCTCGAATTCCAAAGAGAGATCGCGCGAGAGCTTCCACTTCCCGAAGAGGGTGACCGTCTGCACCCGGCGCCTCCCCTCCGCCTGGATCCCCACCTGGAATCGGATTCGGCCGGTCCTGGCCAGGAGCGACTTGGTCTGGAAGGTTCCCCGGAACCGAAAGGCCGAGTCGGAATCCCGGTCCAGGACGTAGGTCAGCCGGTTCGCTTCGGTCACGTCCCAGTATCCGCGGAAGGTCAGGGTATGGAGATCACGCTCTTTCGTCTTGAGATGCCGGCGCGTGGTCCGGTACAGCAGCTCGTGGCTGGGCCCGACCTCCCATCCCGCGGCCAGGGTCAGCCGGTCGGTGCGGTCGCTCTGCCGCTCGACGAGGAAATTCAGCCGGTTCTGTGCGTCCGCCTCCCACCGGCCCCGGAGGGTGAGAAGCCGGCTGATCAGCTCCCCGCCCTCCCGCCGCTCCCAGGCCTGGAGGGTGAGCCCCGTCTCCCCGGCCGCCACCAGGTTCGCCTTCAGGGCGATCTCCTCCTCCAGCGGGGAGCGCAGACCCCGGCGCTGCCGCCGGTACTGGATCTCATGGTCCGGCGTGATCCGCCAATTCCCCTCGACCAGCTCGTTGCCGAGGATCAACTGATTCAGTCGCGTCAGGCGCATGCGCGTATGCTACGATACACTCCATGAGCGGATTTTGGAAGACCAGGCGGGTCCTGGTCACCGGCGGAAAGGGCTTCCTGGGCTCCTCCGTCGTCGAGCGGCTGCAGCGGGACGGATGCGCGGCCTGCTTCGCCCCTTCCCGCCGGGAGGCTGACCTGCGCAGCGCCGATGCGGTGGCCCGCCTCTACCGGGAGACCCGCCCGCAGATCGTCCTGCACCTGGCCGGTGTCGTCGGAGGCATTCAGGCCAACACGGCCCATCCGGGAAGATTCTTCTACGACAACATGCAGATGGGCCTGAATCTCATCGAGCAGGCCCGGCAACACGGGATGGAGAAGTTCGTTCTGCTCAGCTCCGCCTGCGCCTATCCGAAGCTCGCCCCGGTTCCCTTCCGCGAGGAGGAGATCTGGAACGGCTACCCCGAGGAGACCAACGCCCCCTACGCCGTGGCCAAGAGGGCGCTCATGGAACAGCTCAAGGCGTACCGGCAGGAATACGGCTTCCCCGGGATCGCCCTCATCCCGGGTAATCTGTACGGCCCCCGGGACCATTTCGATCCTCAGACCTCCCATGTGGTCCCTGCCCTCATCCGGAGGTGCATCGAGGCGCGGGAGAGCGGCCAGAAGGAGATCGTCCTCTGGGGGGACGGCGCTCCCACGAGAGAATTCCTCTACGTGGAGGACTGCGCCGAGGCCATTCTGCTCGCAGCCGAGCGGTACCACAAACCGGAGCCGGTCAACGTGGGAACCGGATGCGAGACTTCCATCCGGGAGCTGGCCGGCCTCGTCGCGGAGCTGACCCGTTTCACCGGAAGGATCACCTGGGACAGCTCCAGGCCGGGCGGCCAGCCCCGACGACGCCTGGACACCTCCCGGGCCTTTCGGGAATTCGGATTCCGGGCCAGGACCCCGCTCCGCGAAGGGCTGGAGAAGACAGTCGTCTGGTACGAATCCAACCGTCTCGCACACTCGCTTTGACGCCCGCAGGGACCTTTGCTATCCTGGGATTCGCAACACAAGCGCCGAGGTGTCGGAACTGGCAGACGAGCTAGCTTCAGGAGCTAGTGACCGCAAGGTCGTCGGGGTTCAAATCCCCGCCTCGGCAC
>CAYJQV010000088.1:0-3903 GCA_964372395.1 uncultured Planctomycetia bacterium
CCCCTGGATACCTTCATGCTGGAGATGAGGGAGCTGGCCTCGCTGGCGGTCTGCTTTGAAGGGTCGGTCTTCCCCGGAGGCGAGGGAAGGGGAACGGTCTATCTGGATGATTTGATGCTGGAATGATGACGAGGAGAAAGGAGGCAAAGGAGATGAAGGGACTCAAGATTCGTTTGGCCATCGTGGGGGCTGTTGCGGCCCTGGCGATTGCGCCGTCCGCATGGGCGGCCACGCTGCTCATTGACGATTTCGAAACGGAGGATGGGGCCAAGAACAAGCTGGGCAACCGGGCGAACGTCTTCATCCGGGCCCCCTCCAAGGCGATGGTGAGCGTCCGGAGAGAACCCGTGGCGGGCAAGGATAGCCAGGTGATCATGCTGCGGTACGACAAGCGCAACAGCGGCGGCCCCTACGATTCGGGGGGCTGGTGCGGCTACTACACGCTGCTCAAATCCCCGCCGGCGCTGGTGGCTCCCACCCCGGATAACCCGGAGCCGGAGCCCCTGGGCGACCAGTACATGGACGCCTCGCTGTACAAGGCGGTGACCTTCTGGGTCCGCGGCGAGAAGGGAGACGAGAACTTCGTCGTGGGGGTGTCCGACCGGCACTGGGACAAGATCGGGGATTCGGTCAAGTCCGAGGAGGTCGGCAAGTACCTGCCGGCGGGGAAGCTCACGACCCAGTGGCAGAAGGCGACCGTGCCGCTGGATGAGTTCTTCCTGGACTACACCCAGCTGGCTTCGATCGCCATCGTCTTCGAGGGGGATCTCTTCCCCGAAACCGGCCACACCGGAACGGTCTACGTCGACAACATCGCGCTGGAGTGAAACGCCTCCAGATCGCGAGAGCCCTCCCCTGGGTTGTCGGCGGGCTGATCCTGGGGGCTGTGGGGCTCTACGCCCTGCTGCCGGCCAGGCGGGCCCCGCTGCCGGCGACCGGTTCGGCCGGCCGGGAGGTGGCCGCCCCCGCGCCCGCGGAGGATGGGGTCCCGATCGCCGGCCCGGTGCGGGCGATGTGGGTCTGGGATGCCCGGATCGTCCTGACACCGGAGTCCCGCGCGCGGCTCATCAATTTTTGCCGGCGCCACCGGATCGACGCCCTGTTCCTGTCCGCCTACGACCTGCGCTCTCCGCTCGACCGATCGTACCGGCAGTTTAACCGGGAAGCCCACCGGGCCGGGATCTCGGTGCAGGCCCTGGCCGGGGATCCGCGCTGGGGCAAGAGCCAGTACCATCACGTCCCGCTGCAGTGGATCGAGGCGGTCCGGCAGCTCAACGCGCGGGCGCCGCCCGCCGAGCGGTTCGACGGGATCCACACCGATGTGGAGGTGTACCTCCTCTCCAAGACTTGGGCCGAGCATCCCGAGATCCTGCTGGGCGGCTATCTGGATCTGAACTCCCTCATTGCGGAGCTGCTGCGGCAGGATGCCCGGCCGATGCATTTCGCGGTGGACATCCCCTTCTGGTTCGACGACGATCCCTCCTACCGGATTCTCTGGAACGGCCAGGTCAAGGCCCCCTCCCAGCATGTGCTGGATACCGTGGACAGCGTCACCGTCATGGCCTACCGGAACTTCGCGGAGGGCAGCGACGGGACGGTCCACCTGGTCTCGCTGGAGATGGATTACGCCGATGGGATCGGCAAGAGGGTGATCGTCGGCCAGGAGACGCAGGAGAACCTGTATCCGGCTTACGTGACCTTTGGGGGAACCTCCTGCGCGGCCCTCCGCCGGGAGGTGGAAAAGATCGAGCGGTCCGTGGGGCGCCGGCCGAGCTTCGGCGGGTTTGCCTACCACCACTACGAGAGCTACCGGAAGCTCTGCGGTGAGTGACATGAGGCCCGGAATCGCAGCGCTCGCAGTGACGCTGGCGCTCGTCCCGCCGGCCCTCGCGGATGTCGTCTACTTCGAGTCCGGGGAGACACTGAAGGGCCTCGTGGTGGAGGAGCACCGGGACCGGGTGGTGGTCAGCACCGAGGGCGGCGAGCGGACGATCCTCCGCGGCGAGGTGGACGAGATCTTCTACTCCGAGCCGGAGCGGAACTACCTCTACCTGGGCCGGCAGGCGATGGAGCAGGGAGAGTTTTCGCTGGCCAGGGGGTTTCTCCGCAAGGCGCTCCAGATCCATCCCCGGCTCAGCGAGGCGGAGGATGCCCTGCACCGGCTGGAGGATCTGCAGAGGAGGGTGGAGGCGGTCGGCCGCCGGCCGGCCGGCTGGGCCGCGGCGCTGGAAGGACAATTGGGGCTGGCGCTCAGCGTTTCCGATTCCCTGCCGGTTGTGGCCAGCGTCCGCACCGGCTCGGCCGCCGAGCAGGCGGGGTTGAGGGCCGGCGACGCCCTGGCATTCTGCTGGGGATTCTCGCTGGCCTTTCTCGCGCCGGAGCAGGCGGCGGAGGAGCTCGTCGGGGAACCTGGCACGGGGGTGAAGATCACGCTCCAGCGGCAGGTGGATCTTCCCGCAGGGGATGGCCGCGGGCGCCGCTGGCCGCAGGCGGAGCTTGAGATGGAACGGCTGGGGCTGACCGTCCGCTCGGTCGGGACGGGAGGCGTTGCTGAGAAGGCGGGCCTGTCGGCGGGGGATCGGATCATCCGGATCGGGGAGGAGCCAACGCGCTACATGCCGCTGGCGGCGGCGCGAGACCGGCTCGCCCAGGCGCGCGGCAAGGGGATTCGCCTGATTCTTCATCGGGATCGAATGCTGGAGAGGCAGTCGCACGGACTGTAAGGAGGAATCATCCCATGGCAGAGAAATTTCGCAGGACCCATTACCTGACCGATTTGTCGATTCAGCTTCCGTACCTCTTCCTCACCTTCGGGATCCTGGCCGGTTTCCTCGGCGTGACGGCAGCCACCGTCTATTTCACCGGCTGGTCGGAGCTCGTGGAGAAGCTCTCCCAGGTCTATCCGCAGGGGCGGCTCGTCGAGATCCTCCGGCTCATCTACTTCCGGCTGGCGGTGGGCTCTCTCACGCTGCTGTCGGTGGCCATGATCCTGACGCTTTTCCTTTCGCATACGGTGGCAGGGCCGCTGGTCCGGATCAAGAGGTACCTGAAGCTCATGGCCAAGGGAGAGTTCGACCTGGCGCCGCTGGTGCTGCGCCGTTTCGATGAGCTCAAGGACGTGGCGGACCTGATCAACGACATCACCTCGAAGCTGGGCCCCCGTTTCCTGGAGCGGCGTCGTCTGATCGAGTCGCTCCAGACGACGGTGCACGCGCTTCGGAACGACCTCCAGCGGCTGCCCTCCGCGGGCCAGGAGATGCACCGGAAGATCAACTACCTGGCGGACACCCTGAGGATCCTGGAATGACAATGGGCCGCCTCGTCCGCCGCGGGATCCCGGCGGCGCTCTTCCTGTCGGCCGCCGCCTGCGCCTTCGCCCCGTGCGCCGCCGGGGCCGAGGAGGAGGCGGCGGTGCGGGTCGAGGAGCTGGACACCGACAAGGACGGCCGGGTGGACGAATGGCGGCACACCGAGGGGAACCAGGTCGTGCGGGTGGAGCGGGACCGGGACGGGGACGGCCGGAGGGAGGTGCAGATCTTCCTTGAGGCGGGCAAGGTGGCTCGGTCCGAGGTGGACCGCAACAACGACGGCCAGCCGGATCTCATCCGCTTCTTCAAGGAAGGGCGCGCGGAGCGCGAGCAGGCGGACCTGAACTTTGACGGGAAGCTCGATGCCTGGGCGTACTTCAGTGCGGAAGGGTTCAAGGATTTTATGATCATGGACAAGAACCGGGACGGCCGGCCGGACGCCTGGTTCTACTACGGGCAGGCGGGGACGAAGCTCACCGGCGGCCGGGTGGACGAGGACTTCGACGGGAAGGCGGACCGCTCCTTCGGGGCGGTTCCGGAGAGCGAGACCCGCCAGCCCTGGGGCCCTTGACGGCGGCGCCGGCCGTGCTCTCCT
>CAYJQV010000089.1:0-3859 GCA_964372395.1 uncultured Planctomycetia bacterium
GCGGCCTCTCACAACCCCCCTGGCGATGTGTACCATCTGTGGTACACGTACAGCGCCATGGCGACCCAATGCCTTTCGATCCGGGAACTCCGGCCCAGGCTGCCCAGCGTGGTGCGGGACGCCGCGGCCACCTCGGCGCGATACGTGGTGACCCGCCGGGGAAAGCCGGAGGCGGTGATCTTGTCTATCGACGACTATGAATCGTTGATGGAGACGCTGGAGATCGAGAGGGATCCCGCCCTGGTTCGAAGGTTGCGGAAAGCGGACGCGGAGTTCAAGAGGGGAAAGAAGGGAAGAACGCTTCAGGAGATCGACCGGGAGCTTGGCCTCCTATAAGGTCATCCTTCAAGGCCAAGCAGACAAGACCTACCGATGGCTTTTCCGTCACGATCGCTCGTTGCATACGCGAGTCCGATCTGCCCTCTTGTCTCTGCAAACGAATCCTCATGCCGGGAAGCCGCTCAGAGGTCCCTGGCAGGGCAAGTGGTCCTTCCGGGTGGGCGTCTATCGGATCCCCTATCGGATTGAACGGAGTCTCCTGACGATCGTTGTCCTCGACATCGGCCGCCGCAGAGGGATCACCCGCTGAGGCGCTCAGCCTGGACGCTCCTCTCTCGGTCGTAGTAAGATGAAAGCGTGATCTCCATTCAGGACCCATTTGGTGCGTTCTCTACCCTGCGGGCGCGGTCCGGCTCGTTCCGCTACGCCCGGCTGGCCGGGCTGAAAATCGGGCAGGTGGAGCGCCTGCCGTTCTCGATCAAGATCCTGCTGGAGTCCGCCTTGCGCAACCTCGACGGCTTCACCGTCACGGAGGAGCATGTGCGCCGCCTGGCCCTGTGGAGTCCGAAGGAGGCGGCGGCCGAGGAGGTTCCGTTCATGCCGGCGCGGGTCGTGCTGCAGGATTTCACCGGCGTGCCCTGCCTGGTGGACCTGGCCGCCTTGAGGGACGCGGTGGGGAAGGCGGGCGGCGACCCCAGGCGGATCAACCCGCTGGTTCCCTGCGACCTGGTGATCGACCACTCCGTTCAGGTGGATGCGTACGGCTCGCCCGACGCGCTGCGGGTCAACGCGCAGAAGGAGTTCGAGCGCAACCGCGAGCGGTACGAGTTCCTCAAGTGGGGCAGCAAGGCATTCGACAACTTCCGGCTGGTCCCCCCGGCCACCGGCATCGTCCATCAGGTGAATCTGGAATTCCTGGCGCAGGTCGTCATGACGCGGCAAGTGGACGGCAAAGCGTGGGCCTTCCCGGACACGCTCGTCGGCACCGACAGCCACACGACGATGATCAATGGGCTCGGCGTGCTCGGTTGGGGCGTGGGCGGGATCGAGGCGGAGGCGGTGATGCTGGGCCTGCCTATGGTGATGCTGCCGCCTCCGGTGATCGGTTTCAAACTCTCCGGCCGGCTTCGGGAAGGAGTGACGGCGACCGACCTCGTGCTCACCGTGACGCAGATCCTGCGGGCAAAGGGAGTCGTCGGGAAATTCGTGGAGTTCTTCGGGCCGGGGCTGTCGACCCTGCCGCTGGCGGATCGGGCCACGATCTCCAACATGTGCCCGGAGTACGGCGCCACGGCCGCCTACTTCCCCGTGGATCGCGAGACGCTCGAGTACTTGAAACTCACCGGGCGCCAGGCGCAGCTCGTCGATCTCGTCGAGCGGTACACCAAGGAACAAGGGCTCTTCCGGACCGACGAGACCCCGGTGCCGGAGTTCAGCGAGGCGCTGGAGCTGAAGCTCGATTCGGTGGAGCCGTCGCTGGCCGGCCCCAAGCGGCCGCAGGACCGAGTCTCTCTTTCCGAGGCGAAGACAGGATTCCGCAAGGCCCTGGTGGCGATGCTGGAGGGGAAGCTGCCCAAGGTGGATCCCGGGCGGCTCAATCACTGGTACACGGAGGGAGGGAGTCTGGGCATCCCGCAGCTTGAAGCGCACACGGTGCTCATGCCCTCGGGCGAGTCGCAGATCGGGCACGGGGCGGTGGTGATCGCCGCGATCACGAGCTGCACCAACACCTCGAACCCGTCCGTCATGGTGGGGGCAGGGCTGCTGGCCAAGAAGGCGGTGGAGCGTGGTTTGAAGGTGCCTCCTCACGTGAAGACCTCCCTCGCCCCCGGCTCAAGGGTGGTCACGGAATACCTCGACAAGGCGGGCCTCACCCCTTACCTGGAGAAGTTGGGCTTCCACACCGTTGGATATGGATGTACGAGCTGCATCGGCCAAAGCGGGCCGCTTCCGGATGCCGTAGCCCGGGCTGTCAAGGAGAAGGATCTCGTGGTGGCGGCGGTTCTCTCCGGCAACCGGAACTTCGAGGGGCGGATCCACCCGCAGGTCAAGGCCAACTACCTGGCCAGCCCGATGCTCGTCGTGGCGTACGCCATCGCCGGCCGGATGGATCTGGATCTGACGCGCGAGCCGTTGGGCAGGGATGCGCGAGGGACGGATCTGTTCCTGAAGGACCTCTGGCCCTCGGCGCAGGAGATCAGCCGGGCCATCCTTTCCAGCGTGACCGCCGACGCCTTCCGGAAGCGCTACGCGCAGGTTTTCGATGGGACGGAGGAGTGGAAGGCGATCCCGGCGCCGGAGGGGAACCTCTACCGGTGGAACAGACAATCCACCTACGTGCAGGAACCGCCGTACTTCCTCAGCTTCCCGACGCAGCCGCCTCCGGTTCAGCCGATCCGGAACGCCCGCGTCCTGGAGTTCGTCGGCGACTCCATCACCACCGACCACATCTCGCCCGCCGGATCCATCGCGAAGGAGAGCCCCGCCGGCGAGTACCTCCTCTCCCTGGGGGTCGAGCAGAAGGACTTCAACAGCTACGGCGCCCGGCGGGGCAACGACCGGGTGATGGCGCGCGGCACCTTCGCCAATGTGCGCTTGAAGAACCGCCTGGCGCCGGAGGCCGAGGGATGGTGGACCGTGCACCTGCCGGACGGCGCCCGGATGTCGGTCTTTGAGGCCGCCGAGCGCTACCGCAAGGAGGGGGTGCCCCTGATCGTCCTGGCCGGCAGGGAGTACGGCTCCGGATCCTCCCGCGACTGGGCCGCCAAGGGGCCGGCCCTGCTCGGCGTCAGGGCGGTGATCGCCCAGAGCTTCGAGCGGATCCACCGGAGCAACCTCATCGGCATGGGGATCCTGCCGCTCCAGTTCGAGCCCGGGCAGGATGCCGATTCCCTCGGCCTGACGGGGAAGGAGATTTACTCCATCGAGGGGCTGGGCGATTCCCTCCGGCCCGGCCAGCATCCGGGGCTGATCGCCGTCGATGACTCCGGGGAGGAGAAGCGCTTCACCACCCTCTGCCGGATCGATGCCCCTGTGGAAGCGGAGTACTTCCGGCACGGCGGTATCCTCGCCTATGTCCTTCGAAGGATCCTCGCCTAGCCGCTTGCAGGGGAGTGGGGCGTTCGGTATCATGGCATGCGGAGGTGAACGGAAGGGGGGTTCTTGCGTGAGGCGTCCTGTCATCCTGCTTGTTCTTCTGATCCTTGCAGCCCCGGCGGTGTCCGGGTGCGCGGTCCTGCTGGTCGGGGCGGGCGCGGCCGGGGGCTATGCGGTCAGCCGCGACTCCGTGGTGGACCACCTGGACCGCTCCCGCGACGCCGTCTACCGGGCCAGTCTGGAGGTGGCACAAGCCATGGGGCTGGTCACCCTGGAAGACGGCAAGCGGGGGGTGATCCAGGCCACCGTTGAGAATGCCAACGTCCGGATCACCGTCCGGCAGCTGACCACCAAAACCGTTGAGCTGAAGATCCGGGCGCGCAGCAAGCTTATGATGCCCAAGGTGGAGGTCGCCCAGCGGGTCTATGCCGGGATCAAGGAGCGCCTGTAGCAGGAGGATTCGCGCAGAATTCCCTTGACTTCC
>CAYJQV010000090.1:0-3840 GCA_964372395.1 uncultured Planctomycetia bacterium
GTCGCGGAGGAGTTCACCTTTCCGAACGTCCGGAGGGTCGTCCAGGGAATCGCCCTTTATCTGAAACGCCACCCGGTCCGGGGCCGATCGCAGACCGTCATGGTCGGCTACGACACCCGTCCGCTGGGGGATCGTTTCGCGCAGGCCGCGGCGGAGGTGCTTGCAGGAAACGGCCTCAGGGTGTTGATCACCCCGGGGCCGGTGCCGACTCCCGCGGTCAGCATGGCCGTGCCCCGCCTCAAGCTGCTGGGAGCGGTTCTGATCACCGCCAGTCACAACCCGTTCACCTACAACGGAGTGAAATTCAGGCCGTTCTACGCCGGATCGGCGGATACCTCCATGACGCATTGGATCGAGCGCAGGCTCGCGCACAGGGTCCGGCGCATTCCCTTTGAGGAGGGGATTCGGACCGGATCGATCCGCCCCACGGACTTGGCCCCTCACTACATCCGCTTCCTGCGCCGGTATGTGCAGTGGGATGCCTTCCGGCGGATGAAGAGGAAGCGGCTGCTGGTGGCGTACGACTCCATGCACGGGGCGGGACAGGATTTCCCATGGAGGATTGTCCCGGAGAAGCTCGAGAAACGGGTGTGCATCTTCCCCATGGCTTCCCAGGAGAGTTGCGGCAACCCGATTCGAAGCGCCTACCGGCCGGAGCCGATCGGCGAACATTTGAAGAAATTGGCCTCCGAGGTCCGGTTCGCTCGCGCCGACGTAGGGCTGGCCACCGACGGGGACGCCGACCGGATGGGGCTGGTCGGGCCGGACGGCCGGTTTGTCAGCTCACAGGAGACGATGGCCCTGCTGCTGTGGCATCTCCTGGAGGACCGGAAATGGCGCGGGCCGGTGGTGACCACCGTGGCAGCGACCAACCTCATGGATGCCTTGGCGCGGCAGCACCGTGTGCCCTTGGAGAGGACGCCGGTCGGCTTCAAGCACATCGTGGATCGGATGCGCAGGCAGGAGATCCTTTTCGGCGCGGAGGAATCGGGCGGGTTTTGTTTCCGGGGAACGGTGCCGGAGCGGGACGGCTTGCTCGCCGGCCTCTTGATCCTCGAGATGATGGCCAGCCGGGGCAAGGGTCTTACGGCCATCTTAGGCGACTTGAGGCGCCGGTTCGGCCGGTGGGTCTATCGGCGGGCCGACCTGGAGCTGGCGAGACCGGTCGACCGGAGCCGGCTGCTCCGGTGGGCGAGGACCGGGGCGAGGAAAATCGCGCATCTCCGGGAGATTCAGACCCTGGACGGCGTCAAGGTGATCCTGAAGGATGGGAGCTGGCTGCTCCTTCGCCCTTCGGGGACCGAGCCGCTCCTCCGGGTCTACGCCGAGGCTCGTTCCGAAGAGAGGCTCCGGGCGCTCCTCTCGCTCGGCCGCCGGGTCGGCAGGGAGCTCCTTTGAGCATCATGGACCAGGCGCAGATCCGGAACCTCTGCATCATCGCCCACATTGACCACGGCAAGTCCACCCTGGCGGACCGGCTGCTTCTGCGAACGGGTGCCATCACCGCGCGGGAGTTCCGCGACCAGATGCTGGACGACATGGACCTGGAGCGGGAGCGGGGGATCACGATCAAGGCCTCCGCCGTCCGGATGACCGCCACCACGCGGGACGGGAAGGAGCATCTCCTGAACCTCATTGATACGCCAGGGCATGTCGATTTTTCCTATGAGGTGGCGAAATCGCTGCGGGCCTGCGAGGGGGCCCTGCTGGTGGTGGATGCCAGCCAGGGTGTCGAGGCCCAGACGGTGGCGAACCTCTACCAGGCGAGGGAGGTGGGGCTGGCGATCGTTCCGGTGATCAACAAGATTGACCTGGCGACAGCGCAGGTGGTGCGGGTGGAGGAGGAGCTGCGCGGTAGTCTCGGGATTCAGGCCACTCCCATCCGGGTCAGCGCCAAGGAGGGGACCGGCGTGGAGGAGCTCCTGGAGCGGATCGTCTCGGACATCCCTGCCCCCGGGGGCTCGCCCGATGCCCCGCTGGAGGCGCTGGTCTTTGATTCCGCGTTTGATCCGTACCGGGGGGTGGTGGTCTACGTGCGGCTTTTCAACGGCCGGCTGCGGCCGGGGGAAAAGATCCTTCTCATGGGCACGCGGAACTCCTTCGAGGTCCAGGAGGTCGGCATCTTCGCGCCCAGGGCGGAGCGCCAGGAGGATCTGGCCTGCGGCCAGGTGGGGTACCTCACCTGCAACATCAAGGATCCCCGCCAGGTCCATGCCGGGGAGACGGTGACGCACCTGGACCGGCCGGCGGCCCGGCCGCTGCCGGGGTACCGGCCCCCGCGGTCGCTGGTCTTCTGCGGGATCTACCCGGTCAATCCGGGAGATTTCGACCTCCTGCGGGAGGCGATCCCGAAGCTGCAGCTCTCCGACGCCTCCTTCGAAGCCGCGCCGGAGAATTCCGGCTCCTTTGGGATGGGATTCCGGTGTGGATTCCTGGGGCTGCTGCACATGGAGATCATCCAGGAGCGGCTGGAGAGGGAATTCGGGCTGAACCTGCTGGCCACGACCCCGAGCGTCGTGCACCGCATCGCGCTGAAGAACGGGGAGTTCGTGGAGATTGACAACCCGACCCGGATGCCCGATCCCGGCCAGATCGAAGGGACCGAAGAGCCGTACATCCGTGCCTTCCTCATCGTGCCGGCCTGGGCGCAGGGGGCGGTCATGCAGATGGCCTTCGAGCGCCGGGGCCGGTACGTCTCCACCGAGTATCTGGGACCGGACCGGGCCATGCTCGTCTATGAGCTGCCGCTCTCCGAGGTGCTGGTGGATTTCCACGATCGGCTCAAGTCGATGACCAAGGGGTACGGCTCCATGGACTATGAGCTGCTGGGGTACCGGCCAGGCGACCTGGTGAAGCTGGAGGTCCTCTTGAACGGCCGGCCCTGTGACCCGCTGGCCAGCGTGGTCCCCAAGGAGCAGGCGTATCCGAAGGGGAAGGAGCTTGTGGCGAAGCTCAGGGAGATCATCCCGCGCCAGCTCTTCGAGGTGGCGATTCAGGCGGCCGTGGGGTCGCGTGTCATCGCTCGCGAAACCCTCCGGCCCCTGGGCAAGCACGTCACCGGCAAGTGCTACGGGGGGGACATCACCCGCAAGAGGAAGCTGTGGGAGAAGCAGCGGGAGGGGAAGAAGCGGATGAAGAGCTTCGGCAAGGTGGAGATTCCCCAGGAGGCCTTCATGGCGGTGCTGAAGCTATGAGCCCCATGACCACCGAAGGGGACGGGGTGAAGAGGAAGTCGGTCCTGCGGGAATACGTGGAATCCCTGCTCATCGCCATCCTCCTGGCGCTGGTCGTGCGGACCTTCTTCCTGCAGGCCTTCAAGATCCCGACCGGCTCGATGCGTCCGACCCTGCTGGAGGGAGACCGGATCCTCGTCGACAAGGTGACCTACGGGATCCGCGTACCGCTCACCACCTGGCGTCTGCCGAAGATCCGGGGGCCCCGGCGCGGGGACATCGTCGTTTTCCGTTCCACGGAAGACCCCCGGCGCGATTTCATCAAGCGCCTGGCTGCCCTGGGCGGGGACACCATCGAGATCCGGGAGTTCCGGCTCTGGGTGAACGGGCGGCCCCTGGCCGATCCGCCAATTTTTGGGGAGCTGCGCTACTACAATCGCGGCTCCTACGGGCAGAGCGGCCAGCCGGTCACGGTGCCCGCGGGACACTGCTTCTTCCTGGGGGACAACTCGGCCAGCTCGCGGGACTCCCGGTACTGGGGTTTCCTGCCGGAATCGCACATCGTGGGAAGGGCCTTCTGCATCTACTGGCCTCCCAGGCGGGTCCGCGGGGTGAAGTAGGGTGAAGGTGGGGCGGCTGGCGGTCGGCGGGCCGGCGGTGGGACGGT
>CAYJQV010000091.1:0-3715 GCA_964372395.1 uncultured Planctomycetia bacterium
GGGACACTTTCCTGATCACTCGCAGGCCCACCCGTTTTCTCGCCGGCGCTCTTCTGGTCTCTCTTTTATTCCAATCCCCCGCGTCTGCTCTGCCGTTGTTGGTCCCGATTCCAAGCACCACCTACGACCCCCTGAACCGCCTGACCGGCGTCTCGTCATTGCGAGGGGGCGCAGCCCCCGAAGCAATCTCCCTGGCCACCCACACCTACGATGGAGAAGGCAAGCGGATCTCCGCCACCGAGGGGGGTGTGACCACGACGTATCTCTACGACGGCCTCCTGCCTGTGTTGGAGCGGCAGGGGAGCTCCACGACCGTGAACGTTTGGGGGCTCTCCCTGGGCGGAGGGATCGGCGGCCTGCTGGCGCGGGTGACGCCGCGGGGAACTCATCCGTTTCCCGCCCGGTGCATGTCTATGTCAAGTACGGGCGCGGAGGATGGGGCCGCCGGGGGTGGTTTTAGCTTTACAGGCCAGGGGACGGATGGATTAACACCGCAGGGCTCCTCCAAGAATTAAAAGTGAACTCCTAAAAACCGGCATTCCAGGCCTCCACAAGAAGGATCTGGAACAGGGGACGGCAAATCCACGCCGGAGGCGGCGGTGAGAGGTTCGGTGGGGGGGTTCGGTTGACAGGATAGGGTGCGTCGGATAAGCTAGCCGGATATGCCACCTCCGGACGCCAATCTCCTTGCGCTGATCAGGCTTCTCGCCGACGATCACCCCGAAGTGGTGGAGGCCGCGCGGGCAAAGCTGGTGGAGATGGGCGCCCGGGTCGTTCCGTTCCTGGAGCAGGCAGCCGCATCGGACCCGGACTCGAAGGTCCGGGTGGAGGCGAGGGGGGTTCTCGAGCGGATTCGGCTGGAGGAGGTGACCCGCGAGTGGAAGGAGAGCTCCTCGCAGTCGGATGAATCACTCGACCTGGAGACAGGGGTCTTCCTCCTCGCGCGCGTCCGGTATCCGGAGCTGGAGGTGGTTCCCTGCCGGAATCAGCTTGACGAGATGGCGCGGCAGATCCGGCTGAAACTCCGGCCCGGCACGCGGCTGACCGAGCGGCTCGTGGCGGTCAACCGCTGCCTGTTCGAAGGGCAAGGCTTCCGCGGCAACTGGGACGACTACTTCGATCCCCAGAACAGCTACCTGAACCGGGTCCTGGAGCGGAAGCTCGGGATCCCGATCAGTCTGTCCGTCCTCTACCTGCTTGTCGCACAGCGCCTCAAGCTCCCCCTCAAGGGAGTGGGAATCCCAGGCCATTTCATGGTGAAGGCCGAGGAGGAGGGGACCGAGATCTACATCGACCCGTTCAACGGCGGCCGGTTCCTCAGCCGGCCGGAATGCGTCCAATTCATCGTGGAGGCCGGCTATCCGTACCAGCCGGAGTTCCTGGAGGGCGTCCCGAGCCGGGAGGTCCTGGCCCGGATGCTCCGGAACCTCATCCTGATCTATGTGGATCGGCACGAGGAGACGCTCGAGAAGGCGATGACGCGATTCCTGGATCTGCTCTACCCGGCCCGTCCGTCCGGGGCCAAGCCGGAGGGCGAGGTTGAGTGAGACGGAGGTCCGGATCGGGCACAGCCCGGATCCGGACGACGCCTTCCTCTTCTATGGCCTCACCCAGGGGAAGGTGGGCCTTCCCGGCATCCGCGTCCGCCATTTCCTCAAGGGGATTGAGGAGCTCAACCAGCAGGCCCTCGCGGGCGAGCTGGAGATGACCGCGGTCTCGCTCCACGCGTACGCCTACTGTGCGGAGCGGTACCTCCTGCTGCGCACCGGCGCCAGCGTCGGCGACGGGTGCGGCCCGGTCATCGTCACCCGGCGGGCGGCGCGCCCGGAGGATCTGCGGCGGATGACGGTGGCGATCCCGGGGCGGCTCACCACCGCCGCTCTCCTGCTCCGGCTTGCCGTGGGGCCTGTTCCGGTTCAGATCCTTCCCTTCGATGAGATCCCGGCGGCGGTCCGCGAGGGCCGGGTCGAGGCGGGCGTGTTGATCCACGAGGCCCAGATCACATACGCGGAGCAGGGGCTGTGCAAGGTGCTCGATCTGGGGGAGTGGTGGCAGAAACAGACCGGCCTGCCGGTGCCGCTGGGGGTGAACGTCCTGCGCAGGGATCTGGGGCAGGGTACCCTGCGCGGGCTGGCCGCCGCCCTGCGGGAGAGTCTCGATTACGCCATGACGCATCGGGCGGAGGCGCTTGCCTATGCGCAGCAGTTCGGGCGAGGTCTGGACCGCGGCCGCACGGACCGTTTCGTCGGAATGTATGTGAACCGCTGGAGCGTGGACTGCCCTCCGGATGCGGCGAAGGCGATGCAGGAGCTGCTGGATCGCTCGGCGCAGATGCAGCTCGTCCCCCGGCGGATCGCGCTGGAGTTTGCGGAGGGTTGATGGTCGAGCAGCGCCCGCCCGTACGGCTCTTCACGGTCGAGGAAGCCAACCGGCTCCTGCCCCGGGTGAGGGTGATCCTTCAGGAGCTGCAGCGCGGGCGGCAGAGGATCCGGAAACTGGAGGCGAAGAAGGCAGTGGAGGAGCTCTCCTGGCTGCGCGAGGATGGCAGCGTCAGCCCGCGGGCGCAGCAGGCCCTGGAGCGGTTCGAGCAGACCCAGAGGAAGGAGCTGAAAGGCTTCGAGAATGCCCTGGAGGAGATGGGCCGGCTGGGCGCGCAGCTCAAGGACCTGGATGAGGGCCTCGTGGACTTCTTCGCGAGGCGCAGGGGGGAGCTGGTCTGCCTCTGCTGGAAGGATGGGGAAGAGCGGATCCGGTTCTGGCATGATCTCGAGTCCGGTTTCGCGGGGCGCCGGCCGATCGAGGAGCTGAGATGAGACTCCAGGGGAAGGTGGCGCTGGTGACGGGCGGGGCCAGGCGGATCGGCAGGGCCATCGCGCTGGGGCTGGCAGGGTGCGGCTGCCATGTCGCCATCACCTATAGGACCTCGGCGGCGGAGGCGCGCCAGGCAGTCCGCCAGATCCGCCGCCGCGGGCGGCGGGCGATGGCGCTGGAGGTCGATCAGAGGGATCCTGCGCAGGTTCGCCGGGTGGTGGAACAGGTGCGGCGCGCCTTCGGGCGCCTCGACATCCTGGTCAACAGCGCCTCGTCCTTCCCGCGCACCCCGTGGGCAACGGTCACCGGGAAGCAGTGGGAGGACGTTCTCTCGGTCAACCTGAGCGGGCCGTGGGCCTTCAGCCAGTCTGCCGGAAGGATCATGCTGCGGCAAGGGTCCGGCAGGATCATCCAGATCGTGGATGCGGCAGTGTATCGCCCGTGGGCCGATTACCTGCCGTACTGCGCGGCGAAGGGAGGGCTGCTTGCCTTGACGTGGGGCTTGGCGCGGGCCCTCGCGCCCCGCGTGCAGGTGAACGCCATCGCCCCCGGCCCCATTCTCTTTGCACCGGGCACCTCGCCGTCACAGAAGAGGGCGGCGGTCGAGAAGACGCTGTTGAAGCGGGCTGGCGGGGCGGAGGAGGTGGTTCGCGCGGTCCTCTTCCTGGCGGAGTCCGATTTTGTGACCGGCGTGGTCCTCCCGGTGGACGGGGGCCGCCTCCTTGCTTAAGAGCTCCTTTCAAAACCGGGGGCGGTGTCCGGCGGCGGGGATGCCCGGTGAGGGACCTCCGCAGGCCGCGCGGCACGGTTGTCTGCGCGGCCGAGGACAGAGCGAGGCGCCTCGCTGGGGCGCCGAGCGTGCCGGAACCGGGCGACCCGCCGCCGGGACGCCGCGGGCGCGTTT
>CAYJQV010000092.1:0-3618 GCA_964372395.1 uncultured Planctomycetia bacterium
GCACCCCTGAAGGCTGGGAATCTGGACGGCTGAGTCAGCGACTTCGCCTTCATCGCTCCGGCTGGCGCCTCCGCTTCATCGCCTGACCTTCATGGAGGGGGGGAGCCGTTTCCCGGCGGGGGGCGCTTCCTTACCACTGCCACTGGGCGCTTCCTTCCGGGTCTCTTCCTCCCATTGCTCGTGGAACAGGACGCTGATCGAGGTTTCCTCGTGGGTGCACCGGATCGCCTCCGCGAAGAGCGGGGCCACGGAGAGCACCTTGATCTTCGGGATCATCCGCTCCGGCGGGATGGGCAGTGTATCCGTCACCGCCAGCTCCTTCAGCGGCGCGGCCATCAGCCGCTCCCGGGCCGGTCCGGAGAGGACCGGGTGGGTGATGGCGGCATACACCTCCTTCGCCCCCTCCTCCTTCAGCGCCCGGACCGCCTCCACCAGCGATCCGGCCGTGGCCACGAGGTCATCCACGATGAGCGCGGTCTTCCCCCGGACCTCGCCCATGATGTCCATCACCTCCGCCTGCATGTCGTTCACCCGGCGCTTGTCCACCATCGCCAGGCTCGCCCGGAGGCGCTTGGCATACGCCCGCGCCATCTTGATCCCGCCGACGTCCGGAGAGACCACCACCAGATCGGGCAGCGCCTTCCTCTTGCCGAAGTACTCCACGAAGGTGTTGATGGCGAACAGATGATCCAGCGGGATGTCGAAGAAGCCCTGGATCTGGCCGGCGTGCAGATCCATGGTCAGGACCCGGTCCGCGCCGGCCACCGTGATGAGGTTGGCCACCAGCTTCGCCGTGATCGGGACGCGCGGCTGATCCTTCCGGTCCTGCCGCGCGTAGCCGAAGTACGGCAGCACCGCCGTGATCCGGCGGGCCGATGCCCGCCGCAGGGCGTCGAGGAGGATCAGAAGCTCCATGAGGTTCTCGTTCACCGGCGGGCAGGTCGGCTGGATCACGAAGACATCCCGCCCGCGGACGTTCTGGTTGATCTTGACCCGGACCTCTCCTTCGCTGAAGCGACCCACCAGCACATCGCCCAGCGGAACCCCCAGGATCTGCGCCACCCGCCCGGCAAACTGGGGATGGGCGTTGCCCGTGAACAGCACCGGCTTGTCTTCCCTGGTCATCGTCTGGCCTTCCCCTTTGGCTTCCTGATGGTCCAAGTAGAATCGTTCGCCACCACCGACCTGGCCGGGATCCGGAGGCCGTTGAGCTGCACGAAATTGCCCACCTCCACCCCGTCCCCCAGGACGGTGTGCGGCCCCAGCCGGCTGAACGGCCCGACCCGGCAGCGCCGCCCGATCCGCACCCCGCCCTCGATGACGGTGTGAGGGTAGATCACCGTATCCTGCCCGATCCGGACCGATTCATCGATGTAGGTGGTGTAGGGGTCCACGATCGTCACCCCCCCGAGCATGAATCGCTCAAGGATCCGGCTGCGCAGGATCGTCTGGACGCGTGCCAGATCCGCCCGCGTGTTGATGCCCAAGAATTCCCCGACGCTCCGGGTCGGCGCCGAGGCCACCCCCTCCCCCGCGCGGACCAGTGCCGAGATGGTGTCCGTGAGGTAATACTCCCCGTTCGGGGCCGGCTCCAGGTTCTTCAGGGCACTGACGAGGGCGTGGGCCTTGAAGCAGTACGCCCCGACGTTGATCTCATCAATGGCCCGCTCTACCTGGGTCGCGTCGGCGTCCTCCACGATCCGGACGATCCGGCCGGTCTGGTCCCGGACGATCCGGCCGTAGCCGGTCGGCTCATGCAGGTGCGCGGTGAGCAGCGTGCAGGCGGCCTGCTCCCGCCGGTGCGTCTCCAAGAGTCCCTGCAGCGTCTGCTCCGTGATGAGGGGCGTGTCACCGTACAGGATCAGGATCTCGCCCCGGAACGACCGGAGCCGCGGCAGCGCCTGCAAAACGGCGTGGGCCGTCCCCTTGAGCGTCCGCTGGACCACCGTCTCCACCCCGGCGCCCATCTGAGCCCGCACCAGATCCGAGCGGTACCCGACCACCACGATCACCCGGCGGACACCCGCGCCGGCCACGGCATCCAGGACATGCCCGATCAGGGGCTTGCCGTAAAGAAAGTGGAGCACCTTGGGGATCTGCGAGAGCATCCGGGTCCCGTCGCCGGCGGCCAGGATGATCGCCGCCAAACCCCCAGGGCTTTCCCTCCCCACTCGGCCTAAGCAACCTCCCGCTTGCCGTCCCGCGTGACCAGCACGGGAGCAGCGCCGGCGCGCACGCAGTCGGAAGTGACGACGCACTCCACCACATCCTTCTGGCCCGGCAGATCGAACATCACCTCCAGCATGATCTCCTCCAGGATGCTCCGGATGGCGCGCGCCCCGGTCTCCTTGGCCAGCGCCTCCTGGGCGATCAGCCGAAGCGCCTCCTCATCGATGGAGAGCTTCACGTTCTCCATCTCGAAGAACTTCATGTACTGCCGGACCACCGCGTTGCGCGGCTTGAGCATCACATCCATGAGCTCCTGCTCCGTCAGGGGCCCGAAGGCCGAGACGACCGGGAAGCGGCCCACGAACTCCGGGATCATGCCGAACCGGATGAGATCCTCCGGCTCCACCAGCGGCAGGAGATCCCGCAGCTCCATCGCGGGGCTCTCCACCCATCCCTCCGCGTGGAACCCGATCACCTTCCTGCCGATCCGCCGGCTGATGATCTTCTCCAATCCCACGAAGGTCCCCCCGCAGATGAAGAGGATGTTCGAGGTGTCGAGCTGGAGGTACTCCGCCTGCGGATGCTTGCGCCCCCCCTGCGGCGGCACGTTGGCCACCGTTCCCTCGACGATCTTGAGGAGCGCCTGCTGCACCCCCTCCCCTGAAACGTCCCGCGTGATGGAAACGTTGTCCTGGGTCTTTCCGATCTTGTCAATCTCATCGATGTAGATGATCCCGAGCTGCGCCCTCTTCACGTCGAAGCTGCAGTTCTGCAGGAGCCGCAGGAGGACGTTCTCCACATCCTCGCCGACGTAGCCGGCCTCTGTGAGGGGGGTCGCATCGCAGAGGGCGAACGGCACATCGAGGATCTTGGCCAGCGTCCTCGCCATCAGGGTCTTGCCGCAGCCGGTGGGGCCGATGAGAAGGATGTTCGACTTCTCCAGCTCCACCCCGTCCTCGGCCGGCGGGGAGTAGATCCGCTTGTAGTGATTGTAGACCGCCACCGCCAGCTGCCGCTTCGGCCGCTCCTGCCCCACGACGTACTCGTCGAGCTGCCGCTTGATCTCCGCCGGCTTGGGCAGCTCCTGGAGCGTCGGGGCGCGCTTGGCCCCGCGGCCGAGGTCCTCCTCCTTGGTGAGGATCTGCCCGCAGAGCTTCACGCACAGGTCGCAGATGTAGACCCCGCCGGGCCCGCTGAAGAGCTTGCGGATCCGCTCGCGGCCGCGCCCGCAGAACGAACACCTCTCTCGAAGAGTCGTCATGGCTGAATCTTTCCCTGCCTCCCTCGGTTCTCGTCCCAGCCACCGGTAAGTTGCCCCGCTAGGACTCGAACCTGTCGCTCCGGCCCGCTTCCCGGAGCCGCTCCGTTCCGCTCCTTCAGGGGAACCCCAGGTTCCCCTGAATCATCCCCTCCTGAAGGCGTGGAGGGCGGTCCCCTCCACACCTCCCT
>CAYJQV010000093.1:0-3540 GCA_964372395.1 uncultured Planctomycetia bacterium
CTTGTCGAAATCCAGGCGAAGGGCGCGGTTGACCTGTCCGGCAGGTCCGCGTTTTGAGACCACACGGCTGAACTCGCAGACCGACGGCAGGCGCTTGTAGGCGTTGGCCTTACGGCCCAGAAGGTTCATGTTGCTGTGGTCAAAATCGTCGAGGAGCAATTCCCCCTTGGCCTGGATCTCCGCCTGGCGGTCCACCAGCGCCTCCTCGTGGAAGGCCAGCCGGTCCACCCAGAAGGCCCCCTCCCCCTCCTCGTTGAAGCTGAAGACCAGGCTGTAGACGCGGCTCAGGTCCGCTCCGAAGAAGTCCTCCAGGGGCACCACCACCTTCTGCCACTCGGTGGTCAGCCCCTTCGGCAGGTACCGGTGGATGGAGCCGGCGACCACCGCGTCCTCCCTCTTGTTGGAGATGGTGTCGTTGAGCCCCAGCTCGAACGCCTCCCCGCCCTTGGCCCCCTTCACCCAGAATGTCATCGTCGAATAGGCGGAGAGATTCGCCAGCAGGATCACGTACGCCCCGCAGAAGGAGGGGTCCGGCTTCCTGCGGTAGCGGAAGAACATCGCCTCCTCTGAACCCTCCATGCGGGTCCTTCGGTCCGGGTAGACTCCGTACTTGGACGGTTTCATCGCGTAGCCGCCGAAGCGGCCCCGCTGGGCGAACTTCTCCTCCGCCTCGAACAGCACCGTCCCCTCCGGCAGAGGCGGGACCTCCTTGAGGGAAACCCCCTCGGCCACCGCCAGCGCCGTCGTCAAAAGAAAGGGGACGCTCCAGAAAGGGACACTCCTTAGCCTCCTCGCGGCCAGTGTGTCCCAAAGTGGAGCGTCCCCGTTCATTTCAGCTCCAGGAGGTTAAAGGTCGTCGGGTCTCCCCACTGCCGCTCGGTGGAGCTGGAGAGCAGGCACTTCTGCGGCTGATGGGCAGCGTCGCAGTCCGATCCGTCCACCAGGATCCCCATCCGGAAACCGGGTTTGAGCTGGCCGGATTCCAGGACGTCGCGCTGAAGGGCCATCTGCTGGAGGGTGGCCCCCTTGGGCAGCTCAATCTTCTTCGGATCCACCCCGATCCGCTTGGCCACGTTCTGGAACAGGAAGGAGGTCGGGATCCGCACCTCCATCGCGTAGCCGTTTTCCTTCTTCCGGGCGGCGACCTGGATCTCCTTCCGCGTCTCCGGCCGCACGCTGGGAACCCACACGTGCACCTCCGGCGGAAGATCCTTGAAGTTCCCGGGGCTCAAGCCCAACTGGAAATCATCGTTGGAGTTGACCGCCTCCCGGTAATCCCCGAAAAGGTCCGCGTCCAGCCACAGCTCGACGTGATCCCCCTCCCACATGTCCGCCCCCCGCTTCTCCTGGAGATGCGCATCGTCCCGGACATCCAGCGCGATGAGGATCGCCTTCGGCTCCCAGGCGAAGGCCACCTGATACGACAGATCCTGTGCCCAGTTCCACGCTCCCGCCCCGTACACCACGGACGATTTCTGATCCACCTTGAACCAGGTCACCCCCGACCAGTCGGCGAGGTCGCCGTCCAGCTCGACCGGGCCGGCGCGCACCTGGGCGGCGATCGGCGGGACCTTGCCGGTCCGTTCCCGCGTGGGGACGTTGCGGCCGCGCGGCAGGATCCGGTAGCTGTCGTAGGCGTGGATCGCAAGCCCGTCAAAGCCGGGCTGGCCGGCGAAGGCGTCCACCACCTGCGCCAGCTCCCGCTCCATCTCCTCCCATCCCTCCTCCACAAAGGTGTTCCGGCGCTTGCCCTGGTTCATCTGCACCAGATCCTGCGTCTCCACGCCGACCACCATGGCGATCCCCAGCCGGTTGGCCATCTCCACGTGCGACCGGCCGTTGTCGACGATGTCGCGCGCGCTGTCGTAGTAATCCATGAGGGCCGCGTAGTCCAGTTGCGCGAGGAGCTTCTCCTCCATCTCCGGCTCCCGGTTGTAGAAGACCGGGATCGCCAGCCCCATGACGAAGGGCTTCCTGGCGGTGGGGCCGACCGCCCACGGACGCTGAATGCCGAGCTCGGTACCAGGTACCGGAACGGCACCTGGTACCGTTTTTTGGTCGATGAGCCGACGGCATTGCGCGATGAGCTCGATGAATTCGGCCTGAAGCTTGGCCCGGTCGCCGGTCTCCCACTCCTGCGTGAGGTACGGCTCGATGTCCATGTGGACGCCGTCCATCCGCTCCTCCGCGGGCAGGGCCCGGTTGAACTGCAGGAAGCCGTCAATCCAGGCCAGGACCCGCGGGTGGAACGCCTTGAGCGCCCAGAGGGGGTTGCCCTGAAGCGCATGAACCTCGATCTTCCGTTCGTGGCACTGCCGCAGGAACTGGGCCAGCTCCTTCTGGTACGAGGCCGGCGTCTCCGGGATCGGGTCCTCGCCCAGGTACAGGTAGAAGCGCCGCATCGCGGTCCGCTCGGACAGCGCAAAGAGCTCCCGGCGCGCCTCCGGATTGCTGACCGGGTCGTACTTCCAGATCCAGGTGGCCCGCGGGGCGCGCGGGTCCGCCTTCGCCGCCGGCGCATTCTCCCGCTGGATCCGCTCCACCTCCGCGTCGTACACGAAGGCGACATCGTCCATCTGGATCGCCCCGGATCCCTCGTACCGGAACCAGAGGACGAGCGATCCCATCCTGGAAAGGTTCAGATCCGCGCGCAGGCTCTGCAGGGGGATCTTCACCTGCTGCCAATCGGTGGTCACCCCCTTCTGCAGGAACGCCATGATGGGGCCGACGTACACCGCGTCGATCTGCAGATTCTGCATCCGGTCGTCGGCCAGGCCGATGTCGAAGCGCTCCCCGCCCTTCTCCCCCTTCACCCAGAAGGAGAGGGCGTTGTGCCGGGAGACGTCAATGCCGTTCAAGAGGGTGTACCAGCCGCACCAGCCCCCGAGCTTGGCGTATTCAATCCGGAGGGCGTAGCCGACCGAACCCGGGCGGGTGTCCACCACCTTGGTGATCACTGTATAGGAAGGGCGGCGGGCCCAGGTTCCCTGGAAGGCGTCCAGCCGGTTCTTCCGCTCGCCAAACAGCCCGGAGGTCTTCCCGGTCTCGAAGTCGTCCACCAGGATCGCCTGGACCTTCTCCACCGGGCCCTGCGGGGCGGCGGCCGCCAGGCCGAACAGAAGGAGGGATCCTGCGGTCAGAAGCGCGACACGGTGGCTCATCGTGGCATCCATGGCTATTCTAACGCGTTTTCAGAGCTGGGTCGCGACGGCGTCAAATTGTTCCAGGCCAGCCTGCATCACCGATTCCAGCCGGAGGAACCGGCCCGGGTAGTCCCGAGCGGTCTGAACGAGGTACGCAGCCAGGTGGGCGTCGTTCAGATTTCGCGCCAGCGCCGCATCCAGCAGCACGGCGGTGATCCGGCCGTAAGCCGGCAGGCGCTTGACCGTTTCCTCTAAACGGGTGTCCACCACGAGCAGCAGGGGAGCGTCCCACTCCGACAGCGCCGCCTGAACCTCTCCCACCAGCCGCTCGTCGGTCAGATCCTCCGGAAGCTCCTCCACCCGGAACCCGCGGGTGAGGAGCCGCTGCGCCAGCCCA
>CAYJQV010000094.1:0-3404 GCA_964372395.1 uncultured Planctomycetia bacterium
GGAGCGCACCTCCGCAGGCCGCGCGGCACGGTTTTGTGCGCGGCCGAGGACAGAGCGAGTCCGCCTCGCTGGGGCGGACGAGCGGTGCGCGCAGGGAACCCGCGGAGCGGGGCCAGGGGAGCTGTCGGTACAGGGGTGCGGGCGATGCCTGACGTCTGGACTCTCATCATGGCGGGCGGAAGCGGCGAGCGCCTCTGGCCCCTCTCGCGCCGCGCGCGTCCCAAGCAGACCCTCCGGCTGGGAACCAAGCACTCGCTTCTCCAGGTCACGGCCAGCCGCTTGCGCGCGGTGGCGCCCGCCTCCCGGATGGTGGTGGTGACGACCAAGAACCAGGCCCAGGTGGTCCGCCGGCAGCTTCCCTTCATCTCGTCTGCCCATTTTCTCGTGGAGCCGGCTTCGCGGAACACGGCGGCAGCGGTCGGCTTGGGGACCCTGACCATCCTCCGGGAAGATCCGGACGCGGTGGTCGTCGTTGCGCCGGCGGATCATCTCATCGAGCCGGCGGAGAAGTTCCACGAGACGATCCGCAAGGCGGTGACGCTGGCCCTCCGGCGCGAGGCGCTGGTCTGCCTGGGGATCCGGCCGACCTATCCGGCGACCGGCTTCGGCTACATCGAGCCGATGGGGGAGCGGGTGGCTCCCGGGGCGCATCGGGTCCGGCGCTTCATCGAGAAGCCGGAGCTGAAGCTGGCCCGCCGGCTGATCCGCCGGCCGGGCATCGTCTGGAACAGCGGCATCTTCTGCTGGAAGGCCAGGGTGATCCTGGGAGCGATCCGGCAGTGGCTGCCCCGCCTGTACGGCGGGTTGGAGGCGATCCGACGCAGCTGGGGAACGCCCGTAGAGGGCCGGCGCCTGCAGGAGCTGTACCGGCAGCTTCCCAGCATCTCCGTTGACGTCGGGGTGCTGGAGCGCTCCCGGCACGTCTGGGTGGTTCCCACCGATTTTGCCTGGGACGATGTCGGTTCCTGGAACAGCCTGGCCTTCCTCCATGCGGCCGATGCGGACGGCAACGTCGTGTTGGGATCTCATGTGGGGCTGGAGACGCGCGGCTGCATCGTCGTCGGCTCCGAGGGGCATCTGGTTGCCACCGTGGGGGCGGAGGATCTGGTGATCGTTCATACGCCGGATGCCACGCTGGTCTGCCACAAGGCCCAGGCGCAGGCGGTTCGCAGGATGGTCGCCCGGCTGGCCGGCTCCGCGCGCTGGAGGAAGTTCCTGTGACCCCACCCGCGGGATCCTGGCGCAGGCCTCTGCTGCCGGCCACCCGCGGGCGCGGGGATCGGCGGAGAGGCCGGTCCGGGGGAGGGGGGCGGCTGCCCAGGACGGCTCGGGCCTGGGGATCGCCGGCGCCGCACAGGGAGGCTGCGGAGTGAGGCAGGCGTATCACCGGACGGTGCTGGCCAACGGGCTGCGGGTCTTGAGCGCGCCGCGGTGGGAGTCGGAATCGGTGGCGGTCGGGATCTGGATCGGGGTGGGCGGCCGTTACGAGAGCGCCCGGCTGAACGGCATCTCGCATCTTCTGGAGCATCTCCTCTTCAAGGGGACCCGGCATCGCTCTTCCCGGCAGATCAAGTCGGCCATCGAAGGGGCGGGAGGGTCGCTCAACGCCTTCACCGACGAAGAGTTCACCTGCCTGCTGGCGAAGGTTCAGCCGAAGAACCTGGAGTCGGCCGTCGAGGTGCTGACCGACATGGTCCTGGCGCCCCGGCTGGAGCCGAAGGAGGTGGAGAGGGAGCGGGAGGTGGTCCTGGAGGAGATCCGGATGTACCGGGATCTTCCGATGCAGTACGTCCATGATCTGCTGAACCGCCTGCTCTGGCCCGATCACCCCCTGGGAAGGGAGATCGCCGGCACCGAGCGATCCCTGCGGGGGATTCGGGCGAGGGATCTGGGATCTTTCCAGAGAAGGCACTACGCGCCTCGGAACATCTGCATCGCCGCCTGCGGCCGCCTCACCCATCGCCAGCTGGTGGAAGGGGTCCGCCGCGGGTGGGAGCGGGTCCGGCCCGGTGCCCGTGCGGGATGCCGGCGGGCGATGCAGCGCCAGCGGAGGCCCCGCCTCAAGGTGGAGGTCAAGGAGACGGAGCAGACCCACTTCTCGCTGGGGTTCCACGCCTTCCCCAGGGATCATCCGCAGGTGCACGGCTTGTCTCTCCTGAACGTTTTGCTGGGCGGGAACATGTCCTCCCGGCTGTTCCAGGAGATCCGGGAGGAGCGGGGCCTGGCCTATGAGATCGGCTCGCAGATCAAGCGCTACCGCGACACCGGGCTCTTCTCGGTGAGCGCCGGGGTGGAGCACCGCCATCTGGAGCGCTGCCTGCGGCTTGTCCTGAAGGAGCTCCGGGGGGTGCGGCGGGAGGTGGTCCCGGCGCCGGAGTTCGATCGAACGGTCGAATACCTGACCGGACAGGTTCTCTTCGCGCTGGAGGATACGGTGGAGCAGATGTGCTGGATCGGGGAGTGCGAAATGCTCCTCGGGCGGGTGGAGCCGGTGGAGACCATCCTCGAACAGATCGGCCGCGTGCGGCGCCGGGACCTTCAGGGGGTGGCCCGGACGATCCTGCGGCCCGAGCAGATGAGCCTGGCCGTCATCGGGCCTTTGAAGCCAAGGGCGCAGAGCCGGATCGCCCATTTGTTGAGGGAAACCTAATGGGGTCTGACCCCACGGGGTCAGACCCCGGTAAGATTTTGGTGGCTCCCTCGATGCTGGCGGCCGACTTCGGCCGGCTGGCGGAGGAGACCCGGCGGATGGAGGAGGCCGGGGCCGATTGGATCCATCTGGACGTCATGGACGGCCACTTCGTCCCGAACCTGACGATCGGTCCGCAGGCGGTGTCGGCGCTGCGGCCGGTCACGCGGCTTCCGCTGGATGTTCACCTCATGATCGAGAACCCGGATCGCTATCTCTCCCAGTTTGTCGAGGCGGGCGCGGACCGGATCACGATTCACGCTGAGGCGGTGAGCGATCTTCGCCGGATCGCCCGGGAGATCCGCAAGCTCGGCGCTAAGGTGGGGGTGGCGCTGAAGCCCCGGACGGGCGTCGATCTGCTTCGCCCATGCCTGGAGGAGCTGGATCTGGCGCTCCTCATGACGGTCAACCCCGGTTTTGGAGGTCAGGCCTTCATGCCGGAGGTCCTTCCGAAGATCGAGCGTTTGAGGAGGTCCTACGCCGGCCACATCCAGGTGGACGGGGGGATCAACCACGAGACGGCTGCCTCCACCCGCTCGGCCGGCGCGGACGTGATGGTGGCCGGGACGTATCTGTTCCGGGCAACCGATGCGCGACAGGCGATCGCCGCCTTGAAGGGCCTTGGCCCCCCTCCGGAGGTCCGAAAGACCCCTCCCGGCCGGGAGTACATGGCATGACGCAGGTGGGCCTCCTGTGCGCGGACCAGCCGATTCCT
>CAYJQV010000095.1:0-3349 GCA_964372395.1 uncultured Planctomycetia bacterium
CTCGGCCTCCCGACGCCGCGATCCGGGCATCCCCGCCGCCGGGCCCGCAGGCGTCCGCGAAGAGGTCCCCGCGCTGGGGGTCCGGCTTGCAGCGTTCGCCCGCCCAGCGTGGGGATTTTTTTCTTGGGGGATGACCCTGCCGGCTTCGTTTCATGGCTTAGAAAGGAGATCTGCAGATGGAGGAGCGATTGCCGGACGAGAAGCTGGATCGGCTGCTTCAACAGGCCTATCCCACGGTGGAGGTCTCCCCGGATTTCACCCTTCGCCTGTGGCGCCGGCTCATGCAGCAGCCGCTCTTTCCGATCTGGAGGGTGCCGGTCCCGGCAGCGGCGGTGGCGATGGCGGCCGGGATTGCGACAGCGGTCTGGGGCTGGGGCGGATGGCAGGGAGTCGCCCCGGTGCCTGGGCAGGTGGCCTCCCTGGAGCGGATGGATCTTTTTGGAAATGCCCCTTACGACACCATCGCGGGGTCGGTGTTGGCGGTGACCAAGGAGGGCGTGTGATGAAACGGATCGTGGTGGGTGCGGTCATTCTGTTGGGGCTGGGCGGTGTTGCCTACCTGGCGACCGTGGGCTGCTGCACTCTTCTGGCAAGAGGGGCCCGGCCGGTTTCGTGGACAGACCGGCTGGAGCTGACGGCCAACCAGAGGGCTGAGGTGAGCGCCCTGGAAGAGGGATTCCTGCGCCAGAAGGAGGCAAGCTGCCAGGTGCTCTGCGCCAAGCGGGCGCAGCTCATCGAGCTGCTCAAGCAGCCGGCCCCGGACCGGCGGGTGATGGCTCAGGTAGTGAATGAGATCGGGCAGGAGCAGGAGCAGCTCGAGAGGGCCACGCTCGATTACATGGTGAATCTGAAGGGGCGTCTCCGGCCAGAGCAGGGGGAAAAGTTGGTGGCCATGGTGGGAGATCGGTTGCGGACCGCCTGCCAGGCGACGGCCTGCGGTGTTTCACCCGGCTGCTCGATGAAGGAGGAAGAATAAAGACGGTGAGGTTTCTTAGCGGACTCCTGGCGATGACAATGGCATTCTTCGCCGTGACCCCTCTTGGGCAAGCAGAGGAAGGGCCGCAGGCGCTCTCTTTGCCGGAGCTGCTCCAGGAGCTCAGGCGCGCCAACCCCGACCTGCTGGCGGCCAAGAAACAGGTGGAGGCGATGCAGGCCAGGATCCCCGCGGCCCGGGGCCTGCCGGCCCCTCGGATCGGCGTGGAGTTCGAGGAGATCCCGCGCGGCACCTTCAAAGTCAACCAGGCGACCGTGATGTACAGTTTGCTCCAATCCATCCCGTTTCCGGGCAAATTGTCGCTCCGGCATCAAGTGGCGGTCGCGGAGGCCCAGCGGACGGCGGCGGCCTTCAAGAAGGCGGAACTGGATCTGACAACCCAATTGAAAACGGCCTACTACGACTTGTTCCTGACAGACCGGGAACTGGAGATCCAGCGGGAACAAAAAATCTGGCTGGACCAGGCGCTGGAATCGGCCCGCGCGCGGTACGGGACCGGCGGCATCTCGCAGGGGGAGCTCCTGCGTGCCCAGTCCGAAGCGCAGGAAGCGGCCAATGAAGTCGAGGTGCTGGGCCACCGCCGGCGCGGTCTGGAGGCGCACCTGAACCACCTCCTAAGCCGGCCGGTGGAAGAGGCGGTCGGCAGGCCGGGGGAGATCGCGTTGGAGCCGGTTCCCTCCGACCCGGCGGCGTTGACGGCCCAGGCACTGGAGAACCAGCCGGAACTGCTGGTCTTTAAGTTTTCCGCGGAGAGGGGGGAGGCCGACTGGAAGCTCGCGAAGCGGGAACTATGGCCCGACTTGGAAACGATGGTCGAGTTGCGCGACCCCGCGATGGGTCCCATCGGCCCCTGGGATTTGACGCTGGCCCTGGTGCTGCCCTTCTGGTTCTGGACCAAACAGAAGTATGGAGTGAGGGTCGCCCTGTTCAACAAGGAATCGGCGGAGCATGCTTTCCAGGGGGCCCGCAACGAGGCGGCCCGGCAGGTCCATGAAAACTGGCACGAGGCGAAAGCGGCGTACGACACGGCGAAGCTCTGCAAGGACAGCCTGATCCCGCTGGCCTCCCAGGCGGTTGCTTCGGAGATGGCGCTGTATCAGAGCGGCCGGAGTTCCTTCACGGAGCTGCTGGAGGCCCTGCGGATGCTGGCGGAGCGCAAGCGCGTTTACTATGAACACCTGGCCGGGCTGGAGCAGCGGGTTATTCTGCTGGAACAGGCAGTCGGCGTTGCCTTAAGGAAGGAGCACTCATGAATCGAAAAATTGCCGTGGGAATCCTGCTGCTGGCCGCGTTGTTCGGAGGCCTGGCCGTGGCCCGCCTGGCAAGCCGGCCGCGCCACGCCGCCCATTCCGAGCCGGCCGGTGTTTACTACTGCCCGATGCATCCGACCTACATCTCCGACCGGCCGGGGGATTGCCCCATTTGCAGCATGAAACTTGTGAAGCGGGACAAGACGATGCCGGAACAGCCCTCCAAGGAGAAAAAGATCCTTTACTGGACGGACCCGATGATGCCCGGCTACAAATCGGACAAACCGGGCAAATCCCCGATGGGGATGGAGATGGTCCCGATCTACGAGCAAACAGATGGCAGCGCCAGTTCCTCCGCGCCCCCGCAAGGGTATGCTGCCATTCTCCTCTCTCCGCAGAAGCGGCAGCTGATCGGCGTGAAGACCGTCCCGGCCCGCAAACAGCCGTTGACCAAGGAGATCCGGACGGTGGGGCTCGTGACGGTGGACGAAACGCGCATCGTGCACGTCCACCCGAAAGTGGAGGGATGGATCGAGGAGATTTACGCTCGCTACGAAGGGGACCCGGTCAGGAAAGGGCAGCCCCTATTTTCCTTCTACAGCCCGGATTTCGTTTCGGTCCAGCAGGAGTACTTGACCGCTCTGCGGCTTCTCAAAGAGCTTCCGGCCGATGCCGGCCCGCAGGTCAAGGAGGCGGCCGGGAAAAACCTGGCGGCGGCCCTGCAGCGCCTCCTCTGGTGGGACGTGTCCCCTCAGCAGGTGGAGGAGCTGGAGAAGCGCGGCACTCCCGCGAGGACGCTGCTGCTGGTTTCCCCGATGGATGGGATCGTGCTCCGGAAACACGTTTGGGCCGGCGAGTACATGGAGCGGGGGGCCGATTTCTACCACATCGCCGACCTCTCCTCCATCTGGGTGGACGCCCGGCTCTACGAGCTGGACCTGCCGTTTGTCCGCGTCGGCCAGGAGGCGGCGATCACCTTTGAGAAGGGGACCGGGCAGGAGCTGAGGGGGAAGGTGATTTTCGTCTCCCCCACGCTGGAAACGGAAACCCGGACCGCCACGGCCCGGCTGGAGTTCCCCAATGCCGATGGGCGGCTCAAGCCCGG
>CAYJQV010000096.1:0-3160 GCA_964372395.1 uncultured Planctomycetia bacterium
CGGGATCAAGGAGCGCCTGTAGCAGGAGGATTCGCGCAGAATTCCCTTGACTTCCAGCGGGGCATGGCTCAGTATGAAGTCGTTGTTCGAGTAAGTTTGAAACGGTTGTAGCGAGACGATAGGCAGGTTTCCAGGCGACTGCAACGCTCTTACTCAAGCGGCAGTCGTTTTTGTTTATCCGCCCTCCTACAGGGCACATCGAAGAAAGGAAGGTTATCCAATTTCGCATGGCGAAAGGTACTGTGAAGTGGTTCAGTGACCAGAAGGGCTATGGGTTCATCACGCCGGAGAACGGCAAGGACGTGTTCGTGCACTTCTCCGCGATCCAGGGGGATGGTTTCAAGACCCTGCGCGACGGTGAATCGGTGGAGTTTGAAATCACCACCGGCCCCAAGGGAGAGCAGGCCTCCAACGTGAGGCGGCTTTCCTCGGTCAGCGCGTAAGCTTTCTTTACGCGGGAAAGTCCAGCGGGCCCGGGAGCAATCCCGGGCCCGCTTTTTTGGTATCATGATCGGGCGTCATCCAAAGAGGCGAGGATGAAACTCCGTTACCGTGTGGAGAGGGACAGCATGGGAAAGGTCCGGGTGCAGGCCGGCGCGCTGTACGGGGCGCAGACCCAGCGGGCGGTGGAGAACTTCCCGGTGAGCCGGCTGCGATTTCCGCGGAGCTTCATCCGCGCGCTGGGGCTCATCAAGGGGGCCGCCGCCGCGGTCAACCGCGGGCTCAAGCTGCTGGACCCGGCCGCGGCCCGGGCGATTGAGGCGGCGGCCGGCGAGGTGGCGCGGGGCCGGCATGACGCCCAGTTCCCGGTCGACATCTTCCAGACCGGATCCGGCACGAGCACCAACATGAACGCCAACGAGGTGATCGCCGCCCTCGCCTCCCGGCGGCTGCGCCGCAAGATCCACCCCAACGACCAGGTCAACATGAGCCAGTCGAGCAACGATGTCATCCCCACCGCGATCCATGTCAGTGCGGCGCTGGAGGTGAAGGAGCGGCTGCTTCCCTCCCTGCGGCACCTGAAGAGGACGATCGACCGCAAGGCCCGCCGGCTGAGCCGGGTCGTGAAGACCGGCAGGACGCACCTCATGGATGCGATGCCGGTGACCTTCGGGCAGGAGCTCTCCGGCTGGAGTGCGCAGGTGGCTCATGGCATCGAGCGGGTGGAAGGGGTGCTGCCCCGGCTGCTCGAGCTGGCGATCGGCGCGACGGCGGTTGGAACCGGTGTCAACGCCCATCCCCAGTTCGGCCGCAGGGTGGCCGCCCGCCTGGCGGTGAGGACCGGGCTGCGGTTTCGAAGGAGCCGTAACCTCTTTGAGGCCTTGAGCAGCCAGGACACGGCGGTGGAATTGAGCGGCCAGCTCAGGGTCGTGGCGGTGAGCCTGCTGAAGATCTCCAACGACCTGCGGTGGATGAACTCGGGGCCCCTGGCCGGCTTGGGAGAGATCCAGCTGCCGGCCCTGCAGCCGGGCAGCTCCATCATGCCGGGAAAGGTGAACCCCGTGATCCCCGAATCGGTGGCAATGGCCTGCGTGCAGGTGATCGGCAACGACGCCGCCGTGACGCTGGCCGGAGCATCAGGGAACTTTCAGCTCAACGTCATGCTGCCGGTCATCGCCCACAACCTTCTGCAGAGCATCGAGATCCTTTCCTCGGCGAGCCGCCTCCTCGCCGACCGGGCGATCGCCGGCTTCCGGGTGAACGAAGCCCGGATTCGGGAGTCGCTCGAGAAGAATCCGATTCTGGTGACGGCGCTCAACCCTCGGGTGGGCTACGAGATGGGGGCCAAGATCGCCAAGCGGGCTGCCGCGCGGGGTGCCAGCATCGTTGACGTCGCCGCAGAGATGACCGGCCTTCCGCGCGCCAAACTCCGGCGGCTGCTCGATCCCCGGAGACTCACCCGCGGCGGGATCCAGAAGTAACGGCCGGCTCCGGAGTAAGGGCCGGCTCGGAGGTGCGATTCTGCGTGTGCTAGAATAGCGGTTCGTTATCAGGCCAGGCAACGCAACCACAGGCATGCCGATCCGAACAACCGTTATAGGAAGCTATCCCAAGGTCACCGAATCCGGCGCCGACAACCTGCCCGGGGTCATTGACCGCTGGCAGAAGAAGCTGGTGCCGGACGAGGCGCTGGAGCAGGAGCTTCAGAAGGTGATCCGCCGGGTCGTCGGCGAGCAGGACCAGGCGGGGCTGGATCTCATCACCGACGGGCAGATCCGGTGGGAGGACCTGCCGCACCCCATCGCCCGCAGCGCGCGGGCCATAGCGCGGGGGACTCTGCGCCGGTTCTTCGACAACAACGTCTACTACCGCCGGCTGGAGCTTCCCGCGACGGGCGAAGCCGGGACGAACGGGGCCCTGGCCTGGCAGAAGAGCGCGGTGGCCGAGGAATTCCGATTCGCCTCAGGCCTGACGAAGCGGCCCCTCAAGGCGGCTCTGCCCGGCCCGCTGACCCTGCTCATCTCCACGGAGCTCAGGGATGGGCAGAGCCGCCAGGGGATCCTTTCCCTTTACGCCGAGCTCCTGGGGAAGGAGGTCCGGGCGCTGGAGGCGGCCGGCGCGAGGGATATCCAATTGGATGAACCGGCGTTTGCAGCCGGCGAGCCGCTGCTGGAGCAGGCGGTGGCGGAGATCAACAAGATCTTCCAGGGGGTCAAGGCCCGGCGCTGGGTGGCGCTCTATTTCCAGGATCCGGTGCCGCTCCTGCCGGCGCTGGCCAAGCTGCAGGTGGAAGTGCTTAGCCTCGACTTGGTGTCGGCCCGGGAGAAGAATCCCAGATTGCTCGTAAAGACAGCCGATTTCCTCAAGAGCGGCGCCTGGAAGGGAGAGGTGGCTCTCGGGCTAGTGGACGCTCGGAACACGAAGCTGGAGAATACGGCCAAGTTAAAGGAAGAGATTCCCTTCTTCACCAAGGCGGTTCCGGCGGAGAGACTCTGGCTTTCTCCCAACTGCGGCCTGGAGTTCTTGCCGCACCAGAGCGCGGAAAAAAAGATCAAGCTCTTGCGCGAGGCGGCCAATTAAGGATGGCTGATTTCCAGAAGGTGGCCCGCGCGGAGGAGATCCTGGTCGGGATATGAGACAGAAACGAAAGAAGTGGGCACGGATTTGCAATGCTCCCCGTTTGAACTGGACTTTAGAATAAGAGAGAATTGGACCAGTG
>CAYJQV010000097.1:0-2976 GCA_964372395.1 uncultured Planctomycetia bacterium
ACCAGAGGGAACCCTCGGTTCCCTCTGGAGAGCGGAGGCGCCAGCCGGAGCGATGCTGAGCTACGATCTTCCGAAGGAGCTGATCGCCCAGCGCCCTTGTGAACCGAGGGATGCTGCCCGCCTGCTGGTGCTGCGGCGCAAGGCCAGTGCCATTTCGCATCATACCTTTCGGGACCTTCCGGAATTTCTCCAGTCGAACGACTGCCTGATCCTCAACGATACCCGTGTGATCCCGGCACGCCTTCGCGGCCGGCGGGCCGATACGGGGGGCAAGGTGGAGCTTCTCCTGCTGGAGCGAGCCGGGTTGATTTGGCGCTGCCTGGCGCAGCCTGGCCGCCGGATCCGGCCTGGTACCCGGCTTCTCCTGGATCACGGCAGCGAGGAAGCGAAGGTGGTGGGTGAGGATGGCCCACAGCGCCTGATCCGCTTCATGGGCGCGAGCGCCGAGACGCTGCTGGAGCGATTCGGCGAGGTTCCCCTCCCACCCTACATTCACCGCCCCGTAGAACCGCAGGACCGCGGCTGGTACCAGACGGTCTATGCCCGGCATCCGGGCGCCGTGGCCGCACCCACCGCCGGACTTCACTTCACCCCTCAGCTCCTGAGCCGGATCAAGAGGATGGGTGTTCGGATCCATTTCCTCACCCTGCACGTGGGATGGGGAACCTTCAAGCCGGTCAGCAATGGAGATCTGGAAAGCGGCCGGCTCCATCCGGAACGGTTCCACATTCCGGTGGAGACGATCCGAGGGATTGCGGCGACCAGAAGGAATGGCGGCCGGGTGGTCGCGGTAGGGACGACGGTCGTGAGGGCGCTGGAGAGCTGGGCCAAAACCCAAGGGGGTCTGACCCCTAAAGGCTCTTTGGGGTCAGACCCCACCTGGTCTTTGACGGAGTTGTTCATCCGGCCGGGGTTTGAGTTCAAGGAAGTGGACGCGCTCGTCACCAATTTCCATCTGCCCGGGACCAGCCTGCTCCTCTTGGTGGCAGCCTTCGCGGGAGAGGAGCGGATGCGGTGTGCGTACGAGGAGGCGGTCCGCCAGAGGTACCGGTTCTACTCCTACGGCGACGCGATGCTGATCGTGTGAAATCTGAAGGGGTCTGACCCTGCAGGGTCAGACCCCGGTGGGGGTTCGCATGATTGAAGAGTTCCATGGGGCGAAGCCGGTCATCGATCCGACCGCCTGGGTTCACCCGAGCGCCGTGGTGATCGGCCGGGTGACCCTGGGGCGGCGCGTCTCGGTCTGGCCGGGGGCGGTGCTGCGGGGCGATATCCTGGAGATCGAGGTGGGGGACGAGTCGAACATCCAAGATCTCTGCATCGCGCATACGAGCCACGGGGTGGCGCCGGTCCTCATCGGCCGGCGGGTGGTGGTGGGGCACCGGGTGATCCTGCATGGGGTCAAGATCGGAGATCAGGGGTTGATTGGGATGGGGGCGATCCTTCTGGATGGCAGCGAGGTGGGGGCCGGTTCGATTGTGGCCGCGGGGGCCCTGGTCACCGAGGGGATGAGGATTCCGCCCGGGAGCTTGGCCGTCGGTGTGCCGGCGAAGGTAATCCGGCAGGTCACGGAGGCCGAAACCCAGCGGATTCGGGAGGGGGCGAAGCATTACCTGGATCTGCTGGCGGGCTACCGGAATCAGGGCGGGGTCAGACCCCGTGGGGTCTGACCCCGGGTTTGAAGTCGGCATGTTCCAGGTGACATCCCGCGACCGGCAGAGCGAGGCCAGGGCGGGGACCCTGCAGACGGCGCATGGGGCCGTTCGCACGCCGGCGTTCATGCCGGTGGGCACCCAGGGGACGGTCAAGACCCTCACGGTGCAGGATCTCGTGCAATGCGGGATTGAGATGGTGCTCGGGAACGTCTATCACCTTTCCCTGCGGCCGGGCCAGGAGATTCTGCAGGCGGCCGGCGGGCTGCACCGATTCATGGGATGGGACCGGGCGATCCTGACCGACTCGGGGGGTTACCAGGTTTTCAGTCTCGCCGCGAAGGCAAAGGTGACAGACGAGGGGGTCGCCTTCGCCTCGCACGTGGACGGCTCGCTGCATCGGCTCACCCCGGAATCGGTGATTGAGTTCCAGCTGGCGGTCGGCAGCGACGTGGTGATCCCCCTGGATGAGTGCGTGCGCTTTCCCTGTGAGCGGCCGCAGGCCGAAGAGGCGATCCGGCGGACCGCGCAGTGGGCGGAGCGAAGCAAGCGTCGGTTTAATGACCTGAAGGGGTCAGACCCCGGAGGGTCTGACCCCAGAGGGTCTGACCCCGGAGGGTCTGACCCCAGCAGGCTGTTGCTGTTCGGGATTGTGCAGGGGGCGACCTACCCGGACCTGCGGAAGCAGGCGGCCGAGCGCCTTCTGGGGATCGGGTTCGACGGCTACGCCATTGGCGGGTTCAGCGTGGGGGAGCCGAAGGAGCTCCTGTTCGACCTGCTGCCCGGTGTGACGGAACAGCTTCCGCGGGAGCGGCCGAGGTATCTCATGGGGATGGGGGAGCCGCTGGATCTGGTGGAGGCGGTGGAGGCGGGGGTGGACCTGTTCGACTGCGTCATCCCTACCCGGCACGGCCGCAACGGGGTGGCCTACACCTGGGGCGGCCGCCTCAACCTGCGCAACGCCGCCTTCGCGCGGGACCCGAGGCCCGTCGATCCGGAGTGCGCGTGCGAGGCCTGCCGCGGCTACTCCCGCATGTACCTGCGGCACCTGTTCCAGGTGGAGGAGATCCTGGCTTTAAGGCTGCTTTCGTTTCACAACGTCTGGTTCTATAGTACACTAATGGCCAGAATCCGGCAGGCGATTGCCGACGGGAATCTGGGTCAGCTTCACGCGGCATTGAAGCCCGCGTATCAGGAAACGCTGGAGGGAATGGTGGAATGAAGGCGGACATGCTTACTCAACCGTACAGATTCCAAGCCTTCAGGGGAGCGCGAGGGGGCTGGGCTGCCTTCGGCAGCCCAGGGGAGCCCCGCACGAGGCGAC
>CAYJQV010000098.1:0-2742 GCA_964372395.1 uncultured Planctomycetia bacterium
GGCTGAGGACTCTCCGGGGCACGCCCATCCGGGTGTCCAGGTGACCGACACCCATCTCATCACCCACAGCGACAAGGTTCCGCGCTTCTGCTCAGCCGGCCGGAGCACGCACACGGCCCTGCGGAGCGGCAACTGGTCGGACCCTGCTACCTGGGGCGGGCAGGTGCCGGGCGCGGAGGCCCGGGTGGTGATCCCCCGTGGAGTCACGGTCATCTACGACATCGTCGCAGATACGCCCCTGGACTGCATCGAAGTCGGCGCCGGCGGAAGTTTGGTTTTTGCCACCGACAAGGACACGCGGCTTCGGATCAACAACCTTCAGGTTCTTCCAGGGATGGCGATGGGCGATTCGGTGATGCCGGGCGGCATCCTGCAGATTGGGACAGAGCAGAATCCCATCCAGCCGGACGTGGTCGCCGAGATCATCCTTCGGGACAGCCCCCTGGAGACCGGCACTGTGGAGATCCCCGGCAGGGACCCGGAACAGTTCGGGCAGCAGATCGGCATGTTCGGAACTTGGCGCGTCCATGGAGCTCCCCGGGATCCGACGTTCGTCCGAACGGCCAGGGAACCCCGCGCAGGGGAGATCGTGCTCCATCTCGAGCAGCCACCCGCCGGGTGGCGTGCGGGCGACGTGGTCGTGCTGCCGGACACGCGGCAGGTGCCGATCAGAAAGCGCAGCAGCGCCGTTTCCCAGACGGAAGAGCGGGTCATCCGTGCCGTCAGCGGGACGAGGGTGGAGCTAAAGGAGCCGCTTACGTTCGATCACCTTGGCGCGCGCCGGGCCGACGGCACCCCCGAGCCAGGATTCCTGCCGCACGTCGGCAACCTCACGCGTAACGTCCGGATCCGGTCCGAGAATCCTGAGGGGACGCGCGGGCATACGATGGTCTTCCATCGGGCCGACGTGGACATCCGCTACGGGCAGTTTGTGAATCTGGGGCGCACGAAGGCGGAGAAGGTCGACAGCGCCGCCTTCGACGAAGCCGGTCGCCTCATCCACATTGGAACGAACCAAATCGCCCGGTATCCTCTCCACACCCACCACCTCATCGGCCCGAAGAATCCTTCCGATACAGGCTACCAGTTCCGCCTCATCGGCAATGTGGTTCAGCGCGGGAAGAAGTGGGGCATCACCATCCACGGCTCGAGCTACGGCCGGATCGCCGAGAACATCGTCTACGATTTGGACGGCGCGGGCATCGCCGGGGAGGACGGCAACGAGGCGTTCAACGAGTTCGACCACAACCTTGTGATCGGCCGCGCGCCGGGGGAGACGAGGGCCGGCACGCCTCATGGGGATTGCCCCGGAGACGGGCCGCGGGGCAGCGTCAGCCGGGACAACACCTTAAACGGTATCTCCAACGACGGTTTCTGGTTCCGCGGCCCCATGAATACCGTACGCAACAACGTGGTGGCCACGGTGGACTGCTTCGGCATCAACTACAACGGTTACTACTGGCGCACCGACAGCCACCGGTTCCCGAAGTTTCGCGGCGCGGATCTTGCCATGGCGGAGGAGAGCCTTGAGTTGAAGCCCACCGTTCCACTGCTGGAGTCGCGGGACAACGAGATCTATGCCGGCGGTGTCGGCCTCTGGGCCACCTGGTACCAGGGCTGCTGCGACATTGAAGCGTACACGAGGGGGACATTCCAGGGCTACCGGATGTGGAACCTGAGCGACTCCGGCGTGTACACGTACCACGTGGCCAAGATGACCTTCGAGGGATTCGTGATGCGCAACGACGTGGAGGTCTCCCGGCAGAGCGAGGGAAACGCGATGGCCCGTCTGAACACCGGCTGGTTCTTCAACGTTCCCAACTATGAGAACGGAGGGCTGGTGGTCAGCGGCTTTGACACCCAGGGGTTCAACATCGGCATCCAGACGCCGCCGAACCTGACGGGCGGTTCTGACGCACAAGCGATCTTCCGGGACGGCTTCCTTAAGAACCATATCAACGTCCTCCAGTCTCTCCCGAAGACCCCGGTTCGGATCCGACTGGAGAACGTGCGGTTTGAGAGAGTCCCCATGGGATCCTTCTCCGTGCTTCCCGCCGGGTCCATGAACTTCTGGATGTCCACCCAGCGGAGTAACAGTCACCATCCGATGCGGGTCTCGGAGCTGTTCGTCCGCGGCTACAACGGCCAGACGGGCGATGACTTCCAGATTTACTTCGAGGCGCAGGCGCCGCAGGCACTGGTCCTCCCACCGGCCCGTCCCGACCTGCATGCGGGCGATCCGACCGTAACCTGTCCGGAGGAGGGGCTCACCAACGCGGAGTGCTGGAGAAAGTACGGGGTGGCCACCGGTGGGCGCCCCGCTCCCTGCGGGGAGGTTGACGGAGATGATTGTCAGGCGGCGGCCGCGCGCGCGCAGTTGCGCGACATCTTCGGCGGGCTGCTCTTCCCGATCCGGGAGGACATTACAGCGCCGGTAGCCACCGACCTGGCCGTCTTTCCGGGAGACAGAAGCGCCATCCTCTTCTGGAGGACGGCTGAACCGGCCGATTCCCAGGTGTGGTACAGCGAGTACGCCGGCTCGGAGGACTTTGGGAAGATCTCCTTCGCGCCGATCCCCTTAGCCGATACCCTCACCCGAACCCACAGCGTCACGCTCACTGGCCTGAAGCCCCAGACGCGCTATGCGTTCATCGTCCGCTCCAAAGACGCCTCGGGCAACCTGGTCATCTTCGGACGGAACCGTAATCGCCTTCCATTGTTCACCACCCTGGCCGAGGGAGC
>CAYJQV010000099.1:0-2714 GCA_964372395.1 uncultured Planctomycetia bacterium
GACCAGGTTGACCAGGCGGTTGGGAACGACGATGAGATCCCGGGGTGGCTTGCCGTCCAGCCAGCGCTGGACCGCCGGATCGGCGAGGACCCTGGATCTGAGCTCCTCCGGGCCCAGGCCGGCCGGAACGGTCAGTCGGGAACGCACCTTGCCGTTGACCTGGATGACGAGGGTGACCTCCTCCTGCCTGAGAAGCTTCTCATCCCAGGCCGCCCACGGGGTCCTGGCCAGCGGATCCCGGTGGCCCAGCCGTTCCCAAAGCTCCTCTGCCAGATGGGGCGCAAAGGGGTACAGCAGCCGAACCAGCGTTTCTACAGCCTCGCGCACAGCCGGGGATTGTTTCGCCCCGCCTGCAGCGGGGCTCGCAATGACGTTGGACGCCTTCTCAATGCCGTTGCGCAGCTCCATGAGGGCGCTGATGGCGGTGTTGAGCTTGTACGCCTCCAGATCCTGTGTCACCCGCTTGATCGTCGCGTGGGTTTTGCGGCGCAGCTCGCCATCAAAACCGAATGGGGTCAGACCCCGCGGGGTCTGACCCCACTTGCTCTTCTCCACCAGCTCCCAGACCCGGTTAAGGAACCGCCAGATCCCCTCGATGGCGCTGTCGTTCCACTCGAGCTGGTCCTCGGGGGGTGCGGCGAAGAGGATGAAAAGCCGCAGGGCGTCGGCCCCGTATCGCTCGATCACCCCGTCCGGGTCCACCACGTTCCCCTTGGACTTGGACATGACCTCCCCATCCTTCAAGACCATCCCCTGGGTGAGCAGGCGCCGGAACGGCTCATCCAGCTTCAGGAGCCCCAGCTCCCGCAGGAATTTGGTGAAGAACCGGGAATACAGGAGGTGCAGGATCGCGTGCTCGATGCCGCCGATGTACTGGTCCACCGGCATCCAGAAGGCGGTCTCCTCCGGATCGAACGGCAGCGCCCCCTCCTTCGGCGAGCAGAACCGGAGGAAATACCACGAGGAGTCGAAGAAGGTTGCCATCGTGTCGGTCTCCCGCCGGGCCGGTTTTCGGCAGCGGGGGCAGGAGGTCTCCACGAATTCCTTGACCCTCGCCAGCGGGGATCCCCCTTCGCCGGTGAGGGGGGCCTTGGGCGGCAGGGCAACCGGCAGATCCTTTTCGGAAACCGGTAAGACACCGCACGAGGGGCAGGTGATCACGGGGATCGGGGTACCCCAGTACCTCTGGCGGGAGATGAGCCAATCCCTCAGCCGCCACTGGACCTTTCGCTGGCCGTGCCCCTTTTCTTCCATCCAGGCCGCGATCCGCTTCTTTCCCTCGGAGCTGGGCAGTCCGTCGAACTGCGCGGAGTTGACCTGGATTCCCTCCCCCACGTAGGCCTGATTCAAAGAGTCTGCTGGGGTCTGACCCCGCGGGGTCAGACCCCTTTGGCTTTCGCCTTGCGGTTTGATCACCACACGCATCGGCAGTTGGTGCTCCCGGGCGAACTCGAAGTCCCTCTGGTCATGCGCCGGGACCGCCATGATGGCGCCGGTGCCGTATTCCATGAGCACATAGTCGGCCACCCAGACGGGGATCGGCTCGCCGTTGACCGGATTGATCGCAAGCGCCCCGGTGGCCACACCCTCTTTCTTCTGCCCCTCGGCGACCCGCTCCTCCCGCGACTTCCTCCGCACCCGCTCGATGAAGGCGCGGACCTGCTTCTCCTGAGGCCGGCCGCGGATCAACGCCTCGACGAGCGGATGCTCCGGCGCCAGCACCACGTAGGTGGCTCCGAAGATCGTGTCCGGCCGGGTCGTGAAGACCGGGATCGCGGTCTCGCCCTGCGTCATCCCCGCGGAAGCGGGGATCTGAAATCGGATCTCCAGCCCCTCGCTGCGGCCGATCCAGTTCCGCTGCATCGTGAGCACCCGTTCCGGCCAATCGCCCAGCCCGCTCAAATCCTGCAGGAGGGCTCCAGCGTAGGCGGTGATCTTCAGGAACCATTGCTCGAGCTGCCTGGATTCGACCGGCGTTGCGCAGCGCCAGCAGCCGTCCTGCACCACCTCCTCGTTGGCCAGCGTCGTCCGACAGCTCGGGCACCAGTTGACCGGCGCCTTCGCCCGGTAGGCCAGGCCTTTCTCGAGCATCTTGAGGAAGATCCACTGATTCCAGCGGTAATAGGAAGGATCGCTCGTCACCACCTCGCGTTCCCAGTCGTAGGAAAACCCCAGGCGCTTGAGCTCCCCGCGCATCTCACGGACACACTCCATCGTCCAGGCGGCAGGATCCACGCCCTTCTTGATCGCCGCATTCTCCGCCGGCTGGCCGAAGGCATCAAACCCCATCGGATGCAGCACGTGGTAGCCCTGCGCCATCCGGAACCGGGCCAGGACGTCGCCGATCGTGTAGTTGCGGACGTGGCCCATGTGGATCCGGCCGGAGGGATAGGGGAACATCTCGAGCAGGTAAAACTTTCCTTTAGCGGTGCCAGGTGCCGTTCCGGTACCTGGTACCGAAGCGCGGAAGGCGCCGGCCTCAGCCCAGCGCTTCTGCCACTTCGGCTCGATCTCCTGAAATGGGTAGCTCATCGTCGGAAGAGCATAGTCTAGCAGGAGCCGGAAAGGTTGACAACGCGATGGGGACGCCGGTAGACTAATCGCGACTGGGGTCTGACCCCAATGGGTCAGACCCCTTCAGGTTTTAATTCGTGGGGCAGTGGCGCAGTGGGAGCGCGCCTCGATGGCATCGAGGAGGCCGAGGGTTCGAATCC
>CAYJQV010000100.1:0-2624 GCA_964372395.1 uncultured Planctomycetia bacterium
GCGCCCGCGCCGGCTCACCGCTTCCGGACCGCACCCACGAGATTCAGGAACTGATCCAGGGTCTCCGCGCGAAGGAAGGGGTTGGTCGCCTTTTCCTCCTTCATCCCGGAGGTTTCCTCCGGCGCGTAATGGTGACCGGGACAGAGGACCATCCGGTCGTCCAGCCGCCGCAGGCGGCTCAGGCTCTGGTGGAGCGCCTCCGGATCCCCGCCGGGCAGGTCGCACCGGCCGCAGCCGCCCACAAACAGCGTGTCGCCCGCAATCAGCCGGTCGCCCACCGTGAAACAGGTGGAACCGGGCGTGTGGCCCGGGGTGTGCAGCAGGGACAGCTCCACGGAACCGACCTCGATCCGCTCGCCGCCCTCCACCCCCCGGACCGTGGCCCGCTCCAGGCGGAGCGCCGGGACCTCCTTCTTGTGAACGAGCACCTGGGCGTCGGTCGCCGCCACCAGCTCTTCGACTCCGTTGATATGATCGAAATGGGTATGCGTGATCAGCACCCGGGTGATCCGCATCCCGTCCCGCGCCGCCGTCTCCAGGATCCGCTGGACATCCCACGCCGGATCGACGACCGCCGCCTCCCCGCTCTCCTTGGAACCGACGAGGTACACGAAGTTCTGAAGCGGCCCCAGCTCCAATTGCTTGAGGTAGAGCTTCATGCGTGTGGGGTCAGACCCCGCGGGGTCTGACCCCATTGGATTTTCTCACAAGAACGCGCCGGACGGCCTCGACGATGTGCCGGGCGGTCAGGCCGTACTTATCGAAGAGCTCCGCCGGCTTGCCGGACTCGGCGTACGTGTCCTGGATCGCCACGAACTCCATCGGGACCGGATGGCTGCGCGCCAGGGCCCGCGCGACGGCGGAGCCCAGCCCGCCCCAGATCTGATGCTCCTCTGCGGTCACCACGGCCCCCGTGATCCCGGCCTGCTGGGCGAGCAGCGGCTCATCCAGCGGCTTGACGGTGTGCATGTCCAGGACGGCAGCGGAGAGCCCGCCCTGCTCCAGCTCCTCCGCCGCGGCGAGCGCCTCGGCCACCATCAGGCCGTTCGCCACGATCGTGACGTCCCGGCCCGGCCGGACCAGGATCCCCTTGCCGAAGGCGAAGGGGGTCGTGGGGGTGTGGACGATCGGCGCCCTGGGCCGGCCGGTCCGGAGGTAGACCGGCCCCTGGATCCGGGCCGCCTCCGCCACCAGCGCCCGGGTGGCGTGCTCGTCCGCCGGGACCGCCACGATGAAGCCGGGGAGCGAGGTCATGAGGGCGATGTCCTCGATGGACTGCTGGGAGACGCCGTCCTCCCCCACGCTGATCCCGCCGTGGGAGGCGACGATCTTGACGTTCCAATGGGGCACCGCCACCGCCATGCGGAGCTGGTCGTACCCCTTGCAGGCAACGAAGCAGGCGAAGCTGGAGATGAAGGGGATCTTGCCGGAATGGGCGAGGCCCCCCGCCATCCCGACCATGTTGGCCTCTGAGATCCCCACGTTGAAGTGCCGGCCGGGGAACTCCTTGCGGAAGAGGGAGGTCTTGGTGGAGACGGCCAGGTCCCCGTCCAGCACCACGATGGCCGGGTTCTTTCGGCCCAGCTCCGCCAGCGCCTGACCGTAGGCGTCCCGCGTGGCCAGCCCCAGCTTCTTCTCCATGGTCATCAGCGTCATTGCGAGCCCCGCGCAGCGGGGCGAAGCAATCTCATTTGGCTCCCTGCTTGATTTTTCCGGCCGCCATCAGCGCCTTGGACAGCGCCGGGTCCCCATCGAGCTCCTTGAGCGCCGCCTCCGCCTCCTCCGCCGTGGGGGCGACGCCGTGGAAGTAGTTGTTCCCCTCCATAAAGGAGACCCCCTTCCCCTTGACGGTGTGGCAGATGATCAGGTGCGGCCTGCCCGCCCCCTGGGCCTCCTCCACCGCCGCCAGGATCTTCGGGATGTCATGGCCGTCGATCTCCTGGACATGCCAGCGGAACGCCTCCCATTTCGCGCGGACCGGCTCGAGGTCGATGATCTCCTTCACCGCTCCGTCCAGCTGGAACTTGTTGTAGTCCATGAAGGCGATCAGGTGGTCGAGCCGGTGGAAGCCGGCGAAAGCGGCAGCCTCCCAGGTCTGCCCCTCCTCGGTCTCCCCATCGCTGAGCAGGGCGTAGACCCGGTGCCCCTGGCCGTCGAGCTTCCCCGCGAGGGCGATGCCGGCGGAGATGGAGAGCCCCTGGCCGAGCGACCCGGTACAGGCCTCGAGCGCCGGGAGCTTCCGCGTGTCCGGGTGGCCCTGGAGGGGGGAGCCGAGCCGGCGCAGGGTGGCGAGCTGCTCCTTCGGGAAGTAGCCGGCCAGCGCCATCGCCGCGTAGACCACCGGGCATCCGTGGCCCTTGCTGAGCACAAAACGATCCCTGTCGGGCCATGCGGGGTTCTTGGGGTCGTGCCGCATCACCCGGAAGAAAAGGCAGGCCACAATGTCCGCCGCGGAAAGGGATCCCCCGGGATGACCCGAGCCGGCTGCAGCCAGCATGCGGATGATCTCCTTCCGAATCTCTTTTGCAACGGCGGGAAGCCCCTCGACGGGAGTGGGTGGAACTGGCATCGCGAATGCGATGATACCGATTTTTTTCAGCCCCGTCAATCCCGCCTGCTCTGCT
>CAYJQV010000101.1:0-2010 GCA_964372395.1 uncultured Planctomycetia bacterium
GAGGAAAGCCCTACCGCTTGGGGCGTGAAGCGGCCTGATCTCCCCAGGATCCCGTCTTCCTAACTGGAAAAAGGTCCTGACTTTTCCCTCTGCCTGGAAAGTGCAGCGGTCTATAAATGACTTGACCGTAGGTCATTTGCATTGTAAACTACCTGCATGATAGACAGAATGATCCGCGCCCGGATTGCGGTCAGTTCCAAGCATCTCCTGCTGCTGGGCCCGCGACAGGTGGGGAAATCCACCCTCATCCGTTCCCTGAATCCCAGCCGCGTGATCAACCTGATGGACGAAACCGATCACCTGGCCTATTCCAGGGATCCGGGACGGCTCCGTCGGGAGATGTTGGCTCTGCTCAAACCGGGTCTGGTCATGCTCGATGAGATTCAGCGGGTGCCGGCGCTCCTCAACGTGGTCCAGGCCCTGCTGGACGAAGGGGTGCGCCATCGTTTTATCCTCACCGGCTCCAGCGCCCGAAAATTAAGGCGGGGGCAAGCGAATCTCCTTCCCGGAAGAATCGTCCTGGAGTACCTGGACCCCCTCTCCTTCTGGGAGCTTGGCTCTCAATTCGATTTGGAAAAGGTCCTGCGAATCGGGTCTCTCCCGGGAATCTATCTGGACCCAACCCAAGGGCTGGATGTTCTCTCCACCTACGGGCAGGTCTATCTGCGGGAAGAGATTCAGGCGGAGGCCTTGACCCAGAACCTCGGCGCCTATGCCCGCTTCTTGGACCTGGCAGCCGAGGCAAGCGGCCAGTGGATCAACTACTCCAAATTATCCAGCGACAGCGAAATCCCCAAGGAAACGATCCGGCGTTTCTTTTCGATTCTGGAGGATACCCTGGTTGCGTTTCGGATCCCGCCCTTTAGACCCAAGGCCTCGAAGCGGCGGGTCTCCCAGCGGGACCGGTTCCTGTTCTTTGATCCGGGGGTCCGCAACGCCCTGTTGGGAATCCACCGGGGCGTTTTAAGCCCGACGGAGAAGGGGGGATTGTTTGAGCAGTGGGTCATTCTCCAGGTGATGACGTTTATGCGCGCCCACAAAAAAGAATGGAGGCTCAGCTCTTACCGGACGGACGCCGGAGCCGAGGTGGATTTGATCCTGGACGTCGGATCCTCCCTCTGGGCGATCGAATGCAAATGGGGAAAGAACGTCACAGAGAGTGAGACCAGCGGCCTGCGCTCCTTTGAAGAAGTGGCGCACAAGCCGGTCAAAAAATTCATCCTCTTTACGGGCGAATCGCCTCAGCGATTCTCGCGGGGAGAAACCGCGGTTCCCTACCAGCAGTTCTTTCAGACCATCCTCCCCAGCGCTTAGCCGTTCCACCCTGCGCCGGTTTCATGCCAACGTTCTGTACCCGATCCGAGTTCACTTCTCAAGCCAACGCACGGGTGAATTTCAGGGAAAGTAGGGCGGGGAGATTTCCCGTGAGAGCCACGGGTAAAGGAATGGTGGGAAGATCGTCCGACAGGGACAGCTCCCAGATCACCCGGAGACGGCTCCACCGTCTCCTCATCGCCTTCGGGATCGCCTACCTGGCGTCGGTGGACTACCTGCCCGGATACGGGGTGCCGGTCTATCCGATCGGTTACCTGCTGGTTTTCGTCTTCACCATGCTGGTCGCCCGCACCATCTGGCGGTATCGCCTTGTGGACATCACCGATGTTCAGCGTACCGCTGGCCACTGGATCTGTCTGGAGATCAGCGCCTCCTGCCTGCGGGACGACCAGGGTGAGCCGGTCGGAGTCGTCTGGATCGCCCGGCCGGCCCCTGCCGCCACCCTCCGCAAAGCCGTCTAGCCGACCGGAAGCTTTTCCGTTATACTGTGGATCGGAATCTTCGGGGACGCCCCGCCTGAAGCGGGACTTCCCCGGAACCGTGCACGAAAAACTTCGGGGACGTGGCGGAACTGGCATACGCGCATGCTTGAGGGGCATGTGCCGCAAGGCTTGGAGGTTCAAATCCTCTCGTCCCCATTTCATGTCGGTACCAGGTACCTGGCCGTTTAGCTAC
>CAYJQV010000102.1:0-1752 GCA_964372395.1 uncultured Planctomycetia bacterium
CTAGCCGCTCGCATCGGATCAGCTCTCCTGCGTCACCCGGACGACCTCATCCACCGTCGTCACGCCCGCCGCCGCCTTCGCCAGACCATCCGCCCGAAGCGTCCGCATCCCGCGCGAGACCGCGTGAGCCCTGAGCTCCGACGTGGAGGCCTTGGCCAGCACCTTCCGGCTGAGCTCTTCGTCCAGAACCATCAGCTCAAAGATCCCGATCCGGCCCCGGTAGCCGCTGTTGCCGCAATGGCGGCATCCCGGGCCCCGGCCCCAGTTCCCCTTCCCCGAGAAGCCCATCCGCTCGGCCGCCTGCTGCTGCGCGGGGTCCGGCGCCTTGCATTCCGGGCAGAGGGTCCGGACGAGGCGCTGTGCGACCACCCCGATGAGACTGGACACCACCAGGAACGGCTCAATCCCCATGTCGAGGAGCCGGGTCACCGCGGTGGGCGCATCGTTCGTGTGCAGCGTGGAGAGGACCAGGTGTCCGGTCAGGGCGGACTGGATGGCGATCTCCGCCGTATCCCGGTCCCGGATCTCGCCCACCATGATGACGTCGGGATCCTGACGCAGGATCGAGCGCAGGCCCGTGGCGAAGGTCAGCCCCACCGCCGGATTGACCGGGATCTGCCGGATCCCCTTCACCCGGCACTCCACCGGGTCCTCGATGGTCACGATGTTTCGCTCAATGGAATTGAGCTGCGCCAGGGAGGCGTACAGCGTGGTGCTCTTCCCCGATCCGGTCGGCCCCGTCACCAGGATCATCCCCCAGGCCTTCTGGATGAGCTGCCGGTACCGGGGCAGGAGCTCCGGCCCCAGCCCCAGATCCTCGAGGCCCATGCCCGGCCCCTTGGCATCCAACAGACGCAGGACCACCGCCTCGCCGTCCATGGCCGGCATGGTGGAAACGCGCAGATCCAGCTCGTGCCCCTCCATGCTGATCCGGAAGCGGCCGTCCTGCGGCTTGCGGCGCTCTGCAATGTCCAGGTTTGCCAGGATCTTCACCCGGGAGATGGCGGCTGCCTCCAGATGCTTCGGCAGCGCGGCGAACTCCTTGAGCAAACCGTCCACGCGGAAGCGGACCTTCAGGAGGTCCCTCTCCGGCTCCATGTGGATGTCGGAGGCGCGGTTCCGGATGGCGTCGGCCAGGAGCAGGTTCACCAGCCGCACCACAGGCGGTTCGCTGACCAGCCCCTGAAGCCGCTTGGGCTCTGCGACCCCGCCCGGCTCCAGGCCGATCTTCTCCTCGGTCAGATCCGAGACCAGCTCCTCCAGCTTCCCTTTGGCTCCGTAGTACTCCTCGAGGGCCTGCAGGATCTCCTCCTCTGTCGCCACGACGGTCTCGATGGTCTTGCCGCTCTTCAGCCGGAGATCGTCCAGCGCCACCAGGTCCAGCGGATCCGCGGTCGCCACGGTCACGGTCTCCCCCACCTTGAAGAGGGGAATCACCCGGTGCTTCCTGGCCAGAGCCTCGGGGATCATCTGAAGCACGTGCGGGTCGATGAGGTACGACTTCAGCTCCACGCGCGGGAGCTGCAGCTCGCGGCTGAGCCAATGCGCCAGCGCATCTGCGTCGATGAGCTCGAGCCGGATCATCGCCCGACGGAGGGTCTCGCCGGTCCGGCCGGCTTCCGAGCGGGCCCTCGCCAGCTGCTCGGAGCTGAGCAGGCCTTCCTCCACCAGCTTCTCCTCCGGCTGCCGCGTCATCCTCATCGCTCCGGCTGGCGCCTCCGCTCTCCAGAGGGAACCGAGGGTTCCCTCTGG
>CAYJQV010000103.1:0-1634 GCA_964372395.1 uncultured Planctomycetia bacterium
CACCGGGCCGGGGTTGCTTGACAGGGGCAGCCGAAATCCGTAGGGTAGGGGAACCGATGGTCCCCTCCAAGATCCGGCATCTGCTCACCGAGGCATCCAAGTTCCTCCGGCGCCGCGGGGTGGACTACGCGGACGTCCGCTGGGTGGAGGAGACCCACGAGGAGCTGGCCGTCCAGAACCTGCAGGTGCAGCACGCCAGTCTCTCGACCAGCGAGGGGATCTGCACCCGCGTCCTCACCCGCGGGGCCTGGGGCCACGCCTCCTCGACGCGGATCGACCCGGCCGGTCTGAAGCACACCGCCGAGAAGGCGATCGAGATGGCCAAGGCGGTGGCGCCGGACTCCCATGGAAAGGTGAGGTTCCCGGCGGTTGAACCGGCCCGCGCCTCCTATCGCACTCCGCTTGAGGTGGACCCGTTCCAGGTCGAGAAGCAGAAGAAGCTCGACTACCTGCTCTGGGCCGCGCAGATCCTGAAGGACCAGCCCAACATCCAGACGGCCACCGCGACCCTGGAGTTCTACCGGACGAGGAAGCTCTTCTGCTCCACCGAAGGGGCGCTCATCGAGCAGGAGGTGATCGAGTCCGGCGGGATGCTGGAGGCCACCGCCGTTCTCGAGGGAGAGGTCCAGCGGCGCTCCTTCCCCACGGCCAACTCCGCCTCCCTGGCCCAGGCCGGCTACGAGTACGTCAAGGCCCTGGACTTTGTCGGGCAGGCGGCCCGCGTCCGGAAGGAGGCGGTGGCGCTCCTGCGCGCCAAGGAGTGCCCCAGCGAGGCGACCACCGTCCTCCTGACGCCCGATCAGCTCATCCTGCAGCTCCACGAATCCTGCGGGCATCCGGTGGAGTTGGACCGGGCTCTGGGCATGGAGCTCTCTTTCGCGGGGGGAAGCTTCCTCACGCCGGACCTCTTGGGCAAGTTCCGGTATGGCTCCAAATGGGTGAACGTGACCGCCGACGCCACCACCCCCTTGGGATGCGGGACGTTCGGCTACGACGACGAGGGAATCCCGGCCCAGCGCGTTCCGATCATCCGGGAAGGGGTCTTTGTCGGGTACTTAAGCTCGCGGGAATCGGCCGCGCAGATCGGCCACAGCTCCTCCGGCGCCATGCGGGCCGACGGCTGGAACGCGGTCCCCATCGTCCGGATGACCAACGTGAGCCTGGAGCCCGGGACCGGGACCCTGGCCGATCTCATCCGGGACACCCGCCGCGGGGTGCTCCTTTCCACCAACAAGAGCTGGTCCATTGACGACCGGCGGCTGAACTTCCAGTTCGGGACGGAGATCGGCTGGGAGATCCGGAACGGCCGGCTGGGCTCGGTCCTCAAAAACCCTGTCTACACCGGAATCACCCCGGAATTCTGGAACTCCTGCAGCGGGGTCGCCGGCCGCGGGGAATGGCAGCTCTTCGGGGTGCCCAACTGCGCCAAGGGGGAACCGGTCCAGCTCATGCACGTCGGGCACGGGGCCTCCCCGGCCCGCTTCGAGAAGGTCCTGATCGGGAGGAAACGCTGAGCGGTGAGACGACGCGAGCGCCGACCGGCCGGCTGCCTGCCATCGCCTCATTCGTCAGGCCGTTCGTCCGGGAGGCGGGGTTCACAGGACGGCTCGGCCGCCCCACCGGGGCGGCCGGCC
>CAYJQV010000104.1:0-1604 GCA_964372395.1 uncultured Planctomycetia bacterium
GGGGAGTCCGCCGCAGGCGGACGACGGGGGCGAGGTGATCTGCCATGTGTGGTGAGGTTCCATGTCGCGCGTAGGAAGGATGCCGATCGCGATCCCCGCTCAGGTCAAGATCCAGATCCAGGGGGACACCGTCTCCCTGGAGGGGCCGAAGGGGAAGCTGTCCCACCGCGTGCCTTCGGAGCTGAAGCTGGAGCAGGAGGAGGACCGGCTCCGGGTGACGAGGAGCAGCGATGAGAAGCGGGTCAAGTCTCTCCACGGACTGCACAGGACCCTGGTGGAGAATATGGTCCGGGGTGTGGCGGAGGGATTCTCCAAGGAGCTGGAGCTCATCGGCGTGGGGTACCGGACGCAGGTGTCCGGATCGAAGCTGGAGATGTTTGTGGGGTTCACGCATCCGGTGAGCTTCTCGATCCCACCCGGGATCACGATCGAGACGCCCAAGCCGACACAGGTGATCGTCCGGGGCGCGGACAAGGTGCTGGTCGGCCAGGTGGCGGCCCGCCTGCGGGCCTTCGCCCCTCCGGAGCCGTACAAGGGCAAGGGGATCCGGTACGCCGGCGAGGTGATCCGCCGCAAGGCGGGGAAGGCGGTGGCTTAGGATGGAGACGGGGCTGCGCGAGGCGATGCGCCTGAGGAGACACCGCCGCGTTCGCAAGGGGATGGTCGGAGATCCGGAGAGGCCGCGGCTCGTGGTCCACCGCAGCCATCTCCATCTCTACGCGCAGATTGTGGACGACATGGCCGGCCGGACCCTGGTGAGCTGTTCGACGCTCCAGGAGGAGTCCCGGAAGGTCCACAAGAAGGGCGGCAACGTGGAGGCCGCGAGGGCCCTGGGCGAGCGGATGGCGGAGAGGGCCAAGGCGGCCGGGATTCGTTCGGTGGTCTTTGACCGCGGAGGATACCGGTACCACGGGCGGGTGAAGGCGCTCGCCGAGGCGGCGCGGGCGAAGGGGCTGGAGTTCTGAGGATGGCCGCATTCGCCGGTGGCCCGCCGGGTGGAAGGAGGGACAGGGGGAGGGGGCCTGCTCCCGGGGACGCGCAGCAGGGGTTCGTCGAGAAGGTAGTGGCGATCAACCGCGTGGCCAAGGTGACCAAGGGAGGCAAGCGGCTTTCCTTCAGCGCGCTGGTGATCGTGGGAGACGGAGAGAGCCGCGTGGGATGGGCCCTGGGGAAGGCGAACGAGGTGGCCGACGCGATCCGGAAGGGCCTTGTGCAGGCGCGCAAGTCCATGTTCCGGGTTCCCATGAAGGCGAAGAGCATCCCGCATGAGACGATCGGCGAATATGCGGCCTCCCGGATCCTGCTCAAGCCGGCGGGCCCGGGCACAGGGGTCATCGCCGGCGGGACGGTCCGGGCGGTCTGCGATGCCGCCGGGATCAGGGACATCCTCTCCAAGTCGCTCGGGTCGGACAACATGATCAACGTGGTTCGCGCCACGATCCAGGGGCTGAGGTCGCTGGAGGAGCCGGAGGCGGTCATCCGGTCCCGCCAGAGGGCGGAGGAGGGATCGGAATGAAGGCGGAGAGCTCCTTTCAAAACCGGGGGCGGTGTCCGGCGGCGGGGATGCCCGGTGAGGGACCTCCGCAGGCCGCGCGGCACGGTTG